>JAPLLF010000371.1 GCA_026387715.1 Pseudomonadota bacterium | reverse complement strand
TGCGTGGCGATCTACGGCTACGCGCGGTCCGGACGTTCCACCCGGTCCCGTCGCTGGGTTACGTGATCGTGCGGCGCATCGCGCGGCTCAAGGCCGAGCTCAAGGGGCTGACCGGCCCCGAGATCGCCGCGCGGCGACGCGCCGGCGAGGTCGTCAGCGAGCACGACGACCGCCTCGAGCTGGCGTACGCGACCGACACGCTGATCTCCGCGCTCGATCACGCGCCCGAGATGTATCGCGCGCGCGTGCTCATCGTCGAGTGCACGTTCCTCGACCACCGCAAGTCCCTCGAGGCCGCACGCGCGGGTTGTCACGTTCACCTCGACGAGATCATCGAGCGCGCCGAGCGGTTCGAGAACGAGCACATCGTGCTCATGCACTTCTCGCAGATCTATCGCCCCGACGAGATCGCCGGCATCCTCGACGCCCGGCTGCCTGCGGGGCTGCGCGCGCGCGTGATCCCGTTCGTCCCCAAGGGCGAGCACTGGCCAGGCTAGCCCCCATGTTCACCTGGATTGGTCCGGATCGCCAAGCATCTCGCGTGAGGCCGAGGCGCGCACGTAGTCCGTTACCGGCGTACCGGAGGAGTACGCAACGAAGGCGTGCCGGCGAGGCGGACCAAGCCACGTGAACCTGGGGTTAGGTATAGTCAGCCCGTGAGCTCGCGCGAGGACTGGATGCGCCGCCTCGGCCCGCTGTACGGCGGGGCGGTCGCGCTCGTCCACTCGACCCCGTGGCGATGGCCGGTCGCGGTCGAGGACGACCCCTCGCGGTCGCCGACGTGGATCGTCGTGCTCGGCCTGCCGATCGGGGGGGTCGCGTGGATCGTCGCGTGGCTGTTTCACGCCGTCGGCATCCCGGCGCCGATCGCGGCGATCGTCGGCATGGGCGCCCTCGTGCTCGCGTCGGCGGCGATCGTCGAGCGCGGGCTCGCCGAGCGCATCGAGTTCTGGCTCGGTCACGCCGCCGGCGCGCGGACGCGCGGCCCGATCCAGCCGGGGGTGCAGACGGTCGTCGCGCTCACCTTCGTCACGATCGTCCGCGCGGCGACGATCGCCGTCGTCCCGGTCGAGCGCTGGCTCCCGGTGTTCGTCGCCACCGCGGTGATCGGCCGGTGGGCCGCGGTGTTCCTGCAGGCGATCGGCGATCCCGTGCCCACCGACGACGAGCGCTCGCTCGTCGCGACGCCGGCGCCGATGTGGCTGACCGGCGCGATCAGCGCGGCGATCGTCGTGCTCGCGCTGGTCGCGCTCGGCAAGGTCGGCCTCGTCGCGCTCGTGCTGACCGCGACCGCGGTGTTCGGCCTGGGCCTCGAATCCCAGCGACGCGACGGTGGCCTCACGGCCTCGGTGGTCGCGACCGCGGCCGCCGTCGGCGAGCTCGCGATCGCCGACCTACAACCTCGCGCTCCTTCCTGGTGATGGCATCGGTGTCGAGGTGATGAGCGAGGCCCGCGCGCTCGTCGACCTCGTCGCGCGCGCGACCGGGATCGGGTTCGCGCTCGACGAGATCGCGTGTGGCGGCAAGTTCTTCCTCGAGCACGGCACGCGCGACTGGCCCGAGGGTGCGGAGGCGCGCTGCGCGGCCGCCGACGCGATCCTGCTCGGCGCCGTCGGCTGGAATGGCCCGGCCGGCACGCCCGTCAACATGGCCGACGGCAAGATGGCGGGCTGGTCGCCGGTGATCGGCAACCGCATCAAGCTCGACCTGTTCGCGAACATCCGCCCGGTGAAGTGCCTGCCCGGCACCAAGCACGGCATCAGCGGGCGCTTCGCGTCCGTCTGGCAACCGGAGTCGGTCGACATGGTCATCATCCGCGAGAACACCGAGGGGCTCTACTCGGGGATCGGGGAGCGCGCCGCCGACGGCAGCCGCGCGACCGACACCCGCGTGATCACCCGCCGGGCGTCGACGCGCGTGTGCAAGGCAGCGTTCGAGCTGGCGCGTCGGCGCGGGCGGGGCGCGCCGGGTGACCACAAGAAGCGCGTCACCTGCATCGTGAAACACAACGTGCTCACCGGCTGCAAGCTGTTCCTCGACGCGTACCGCGAGGTCGCCCGGGACTATCCCGACGTCGAGCAGGACATCGCGATCGTCGACTCGTTCGCGATGTTCGTGCTCACGCAGCCCGAGCGGTTCGACGTCTGCGTGACGACGAACATGTTCGGCGACATCCTCACCGACCTCGCGTCGGTGCTCCAGGGAGGCATGGGCATGGCGGTCGGGTGCAACGTCGGCGACGACCACGCGATGTTCGAGCCGATCCACGGATCGGCCCCTCCCCTGGCGGGCAAGGATCGTGCGAACCCGATGGCGATGATGCTCGCGACCGGCGAGGCGTTCGCGTGGCTCGGCCAGCGGCACGTCGATCCTCGGCTCACGCAGGCGCACGCGGCCATCGACGCGGCGGTCGCCGCGATCGTCGCCGCCGGTGCGCCGCTGACCGGCGATCTCGGCGGTACGGCAGGCAGCCGCGAGGTCGCTCGGGCGATCCGCGACGGTGTCACCGCTCGCCTGACGTAGCGAGCTAGCGAAGTCGACGTCAAACGCGTCAACGACAGCATCGGTCAGGACTGTGACCGAAACTAGCTCAGCGTCTTGATGGTGCCGGGAGTCGGACTCGAATCACTGGCGCAAGATATCGATATTGCTACATTAAAACCGACTCCGAACATCTCCTTGCCCCCAATCGTGCCCCCAACCAGCGGGAGAAGGTGCATGCCGGGTCGACGATCGCGTTTTGGCGGTCCGAGCCGTGATCCTCGACCAATCGACACGTTCCTCGACGGTCAATCCGTTCGCAGGTAACGTCATGTGATGGCCGGAGCATGGACGTTGAAGTGGAACGGGAAGGACCTCCCGATCGAACTGCAAGATGTTCCGCCCGGGCAATATATCGTCGAAACGTTCGACGAGGTTCCCGGATTGTCAGCTGACGAGAACGCCGCCTGCGAGGCCCTCTCATCCTTGTGCTCGGGTCCTGGCGGTCGAGCAGTTGAGATCGACCAGGTCCAACCGATCGAGGCCGCACTTCCGAGCATGGCGCGACTCTGCATTGCAAATCGCAACCTGTCCGGCAGGCTGGCAGAGTTGACGCTCGAGCGAGAGCGGCTTTTCAACATCATCAGCCGTATGCAGTTGGCCGGAGAAGAACGCAGCGCCAAGGTTCGCGCGGAGCGACTTTCCATCTTGCGTGATCGTGCCCACAGTCCAACTCCCGAGGAGTGAGGGAATGCACATCGCTCGTCTTGCTGGAGTGCAACGCGGGCTCGTCGTGTACCGGTCAGCCCAGGGCAACCTCTCGCAGGGCATGAGTGATGTCGGTGTTCCCCGGCGCGTCGAGCATCGCCGGTCGCGCGTCCACGACATAGCCGTTGACGTGCTTGCGATAACTTGCGGTCACCTGGATCGTCGCGACCGGGATCAACACGGCGCGACGGACCGAGTAGTCGAAGTTCAGCAACACGATCGCTGCGAGATCGAAGTCGAAGCTTCGGAACGCCGACAGTTGCGGGCGTGAGTTCGCACTCGCCGGATCGGTGAGGCGGCACTTGACCTGGATGCGCCCCCTCTCAGGTGCGGTCAGGTCGAAGCTCCGCTCGGAGTTGGGTGCGAGCGTGCCGCCGAGAGCCCTGGAGACGAGGTACTCGGCGTAGTCGCCGGCAGGCGCGTTTCCGGTCCGAACGATTTTCCGGCGCTTAAGCTCGCTGAGGATCGCGTGGTACGACGCGAACAGTTCTGCGAGGCTTGCTGTTTCGACGTCGACAGGCATCAGCTTCTTGCTCGCGCCTTCCTGGGAGAATGATATCCCGGATCCTGTGGGGGATCCCGTGGGGATCCCCAGCGGAATGCTCGCGAAATGCTCGCGAAATGCTCGTGGACAAATCGCGCCATGCTCGTCGTCACGAAGGCCACGTGAAATCGCCCTCGTGCCACGCCCCACTTCATCCTCTTTGATGTCGGCGGACGCACGGATGAAGATCTCGACATGTCCAAGAACGAAGATCCACTCGCCCAACTCATGACCATCCCCGACGCCGCGCAGCAACTCGACGTCTCCGAGCGCGACGTCCGCGACTTCCTCGTCGACGGCACGCTGCGTGGCGCCAAGGTCGGTGGCCGCTGGCTCACCAGCGCCGACGCCGTCGACGAACTCGCATCCGAGCTTGACGAGGCCGAGGATGATGACGACGGAGAGGACGATGACGACGACGACGATGACGACGATTGTGCGTAACGTGCCCGGGACCGCCGTCGCGGTGCTCGCCACCGGCTCACCGCAACAGCAAGCCACGTTGTTTGCCGTCGCACGATCCCACGGCGTCGTTCGAACGGTTGCGTCGCCCCAGGTTCTTCACGACCTCGCTCGGGATCGAAGGATCGACCTCGTGGTGATTCGCTCCGTGACCGATCTCGGGGCGACCTCGGCGGTCCACCGCCTTCTCGCCTTCTTCGCGACCGCGAAGATCCGCCTCATCGTGACCGCTGACGGTGTGGACCTCACGAACTGTGACGGTGCCCTCCGGCTCTCCGCGGCGATCGTGGAACAGCAACGGGTCGTGCACCGCGAGCGTGCCCGGCAGGGTCGTGCGGCGGCAAAGCAGCGTGGTGTCTGCCAGGGGCGCCCTCCCCGAGTCATCGACCTCGAGCGGGCGCGTGCGCTGCGGGCTGAGGGGATGTCGGTGAGGAAGGTGGCCAGGTTGATGGAGGTGAGCCCGAAGTACGTGCGCCGTCACCTAGCGGAATCCAGCCGTTAACGCCAGCGATCCCGGCGGTGTCCGGCGGTTTGCTGCGGGGCGAGGTTCGAACGGGTGCTGCACGGAGTAGCCTGGTCGTGCGATGCAACCCGAGGCTGGTTCGAACGAGCACGAGTACCCGACCAGGACGGCGAGCTGACGATGGCCCGCCTGACCCTGCCGCAGCTCGAGCGGCACCTGTTCGCCGCCGCCGACATCCTGCGCGGCAAGATGGATGCGTCGGAGTTCAAGGAATACATCTTCGGGATGCTGTTCTTGAAGCGGTGCTCGGACGTGTTCGAGGCCCGCTACCAGGAGCTGCTCGACAGGGAGCTCAAGAAGGGCCGGCCCAGCGCCGAGGCCGTCAAGAAGGCCGGGCACCCGAGCTTCTACGCCGACACGTTCTTCGTGCCGCCCGCGGCGCGCTGGGAGCACATCGACAATGAGCTGCACCACAACATCGGCGACGGGCTCAACAAGGCGCTGGGTGCGCTCGAGGAAGCCAACACGAGCCTCGAGCGGCGCGAGGCGGAGCGCGCAACGGGTGATCAGCTCTCCCTCGTAACCGTCGATCGCGCGCAGCAGCCCGCCGACCGCCTTGGGGTTCGTGAGCGTCGGCATGTGCGTCACCTGCGGCGGCGGCACGGCGCCACTGAGATCGGTGGTGACGTCGCGTTCGGCGCGTCCGGTGGAGACCGCGTAGCGGAAGACCTCGCTGCATCGCTGTCGGACCCGGTGCGCGGTCTCGAGCGTCCCGTGCTCCTCGATACGTCGAAGCACGCCGAGGACGTCCATCGGCCTGATGGCGGAGATCTCCATGTTCCCGATGTGCGGGAAGACCATGTTCTGCAGGCGGCTCTCGGCCTGGCTCCGGGTGATCTTCGCCCAGCTCGCCGAGAACTTCTCGAGCCACTCGCGCGCCACGGCCTCGAACGTCGTCCCGCCACCGGCCCTGAGCACCTTGTCGAGCTTGCGCTGGACGCTTGGGTTGCGACCGGCCGCGAGCTCGTGCCGTGCCTCCTCCCGCCGGAGACGGGCATCACGCAGCGGCACCTCCGGGTAGGCGCCGAAGGAGAGCCGCTGCTCCTTGCCCTCGTAGCGGTACTTGAGGCGCCACAGCTTGCCCCCGCTCGGGGTGACCTCGATGTAGAGCCCCCCGCCGTCGAAGACCTTGAACGACTTCTCCTTGGGCTTGTAGGCCCGCAGTTGCACATCAGAAATCGCCATCAGGCCCTCCGCTCTGGGGGCATCCGGCGAAAACGGTGTCGTTTTCGTCAAGCATGCCCCCAAGAGTGCCCCCAGCCGAACTGGATGGCAACGGCACAATCCGGACCCTACTGGATCTGGATTTCTCTGATTCTAGCTGGTTACCTTACCCAGCGAACCTTCTCGAACCGCTACGAACCTCTTGATGGTGCCGGGAGTCGGACTCGAACCGACACGCCCGTAAAGGCAAGGGCTTTTGAGACCCCTGAGTCTACCATTTCTCCATCCCGGCAAGAAACACGAACGCGCACCACGTGGTGCGCGCAGTGTTTACGCTCTCAGCAAGTGATCAGCAAATCACATCGCCGAGCCGGCAGCCGGCGCGTCCGAACCGGCCGGAGCCGCGTCCGAACCAGCGGCCGAACCCTCGGCCGAGCCAGCGGCGGCCGAACCCGCCGTCGCGGTCTCGGGAGCCTTCTTCTTGCCACACGCGGCAAGCGCCATCGACGCAACGATCGCAACAACAAAAATCTTCTTCATAAGTATCCCTTTTCCAGCGTTGTTAGTTATCCAGCTGATGGCGCTTGCCACACAGCTCAAACACTCGTGATCTCCGCGAGCGCACCTTCGAGCTCGCGTTTGGCGTGGGCGTCGCCCTTCTTGCCGGCGACCTCCACACCCTGCCGATAGATCTCGGCGGCCTCGGACTTCCGTCCCAGCGCCGCCAGGGTTCCACCCGCCATCAGGTACGTCGGCACGTAGTCCGGGAACTGCCCCAGGATCTCGCTGAACGAGGCCCACGCCTCGGCCAGATCGCCGCGCCCCTTGTACTCCATCGCCAGGCCATACCTGGGAAACGGATCCGTCGGGGTCCGAGCGATGAAGGTCTTGAAGGTAGCGATCCGATCCATAAGCCTAGAGCACGTTCGACATCAGAACGTCCCGCGTCGTAACGCAGCGCGAGACGGTTCCTTACAGCGGTATCGAGCGCGCGCGCACATTACGAGACGAAGTGGCCCAAATGCCAGTTCGCTAACAGCATTTTTCGTTCCAGGTGATCGTGCTACAAATGCCGGAAGCGAATCGTGACACGTCGATTCACTCGTTTTTTGGGGGTCGCCCTCGGGGGTGGTCGGGGCAAGACCACCGCG
>JAPLLF010000994.1 GCA_026387715.1 Pseudomonadota bacterium | reverse complement strand
GGCCTCGGCGTGAACTCGTCGAGCGCGATCAGCCGGGCCCACGCCGCGAACATGTCGACGTCGTGGACGAGGCTCATGAGCGGCATGATGTGGACGCCCGGCGGGCGCACGCCGACCTCGTTGACCAGGCAGGTGCCGTCGTCACGGAGGAACCACTCCATGTGGGTCAACGCGGTGCCGGCCGCGGTCGTCGCCAGGTCGCCGAACAGGGCGGCGAGGGCGGCCCCGTTGGTGGGATGGAACTGGGTCCACGTCGGATCGTCGGCCTCGCGCGGCAGCAGCACGCTGTACTGGATCCACGGGGTCTCGAGCACCTCGAGCGGCGAGGGGAAGTAGCGCGTGCCCGATCGCCACACGGGCGTGCCGCGGATCGTGACGGTCTCGCAGGTGTGCTCGCGGGCGCGGACGAACTCCTCGATCTGGAGCGGCTGCGCGGGGGTCGGCGGCGCGAGCGCGGCGAGGTCGGCGGCGGTCTCGACGCGAAACGTCGCGCGCGACCCGAGGCCGGCCTGCGGCTTCACGATCACCGGGTACCCGACCTGGTCGACGAACGCCGCGATGTCGGCGCGCGTGTGCGCGAGCGTGCTGCGCGCGACCGGCACCCCGTGCGCGCGCAGGACCTCCTTCATGCGGTCCTTGTCGCGGAAGTTGCGCGCCACGGCGACGGTGAGCCCCTCGATGCCGAGCGCGTCGCGCACCTCGGCCATCGGCAGCTGGAGCTGCTCGAGCACGCCGGCGAGCCGATCGACGCGGCCGATCACGCTCGACAGCGCACGCACCGCGTGGGTGAGCTGGCCGCCGTCGAGGCTGTTGTTCACGCGGAAGTGGCCGGCGACGCGGTGGCGCACGTCAGCGGGGATGGCGTCGGACGGATCCTCGCTGACCAGGCTGAGCGTGATGCCGTCGAGCGCGGCGAACGCGCGCACGTAGCGGTTGGTGTTCTCGAGGAACCTCGGCGCGATGAAGACGATGTGGTGACTGCTCGGCACGTTTGGCTCTCAGGACGCGTAGAGGTGGATCGACGTGGCGGCGTCGGTGGTCATCCGGCAGGCGGTGTCCCAGTCGGGGTGGCGGACGACGATGTAGCCATCCGACAGCAGCGTCGCCTTCCAGTCGCGTCGCGGCGTGCCGGGGCGCAGCAGGGTGTCCTCGACGATGTGCTCGCGGTAGCGCTGGTAGAACTCGGTGAGCCCGGCGATGTGGCGGATGCGCCCTTGGCCCTGGGCGCGCTTGAACACGATGCCGACGTTGTACTTGCGGACCGTCGACCCCTCGAACGTGCGGTGGGTCGCCACGCGCGCCCACTCGCGGAACAGGTCGATGTCGTTGGTGTAGTTCATCAGGTCGACGACGCAGGCGCCGCCCGGGCGGCACGCGACCTCGCCGAACACGACCTCGCCGGCCGGCGTCCGGAACCACTCCATGTGGGTCATGCCGTCGCCCATGCCGAGCGCCGTCAGCACGCGGCGCCCGAGCTCGACGCCGGGGCGGATGTGCGCCTGCTCGAGATCGCGGACCGACAGCATGATCGGCGAGATCCACTCGTTGGACCGCATCTGGAGCGCGTTCGGCAGGTACTGGGTGACGCTCTCGAGCACCGGCACGCCGTCGATCGCGACGGTGTCGTAGGTGTACTCGTCGCCGTCGATGAACTCCTCGCAGATCGCCTCGGCGACGTGGTGCATGTGCGGCAGGATGCGCTCGAGCTCCAGCGCCGACGTCACCTTGTACGTGTCCGCGCTGCCGGCGCCGCTGATCGGCTTGATGATCGCCGGGTAGCCGATCTGCTCGATGGCGCTCCACACGTCCTTGATCGAGTGGACGCGGTGGGCCCGCGGCACGCGCAGGCCGGCGGCCGCGACGCGATCCTTCATCAGCTGCTTGTCGCGAAAGCCGCGCACGGCATCGACGGACATCCCGGGGACGCCGAACTGCTCGCGCATCCGGGCCGCGGCCATCACGAGCGGCTCCCAGTTGGCGAGCACGCGATCGACGGAGCGGCCCCGCAGCCACCGCCGGACGCGCGCGATCAGGTCGTCCTCGTCGAGCAGCGACGGGACCTCGAGGTAGCCCGACAGGTAGCGCCGGAGCTCGGGATCGGGCGCGCCGTCCCCGACGCCGAGCACCTCGACGCCGACCTCCGCTAGGCCGCGCGTGAACTGCCGCATCTCGGGTGGGTACCTGGGCGAAAGAAACACCGCGCGCATGTGCGCGCCACGATATCCGACGGGGACCGCCGAGTCGAACGGCCGAGCCGTCAGGTGCGATCCGGCGGCGGGGTCCTGGGCCCGGACGGCGGCAGCTTCGGCGTCGCGATGTAGTCCGCGGCGGGGGCCCCGCTGAGCGTCTTGAGGAACCCGACGATCGCGTCGACCTCCTCGTCGGCGAGCTGCTTGCCGAGCTGCAGGCGGCCCATCGTCCGCACCGCGGTCGGCAGGTCGGCGATCCCGCCGTCGTGGAAGTACGGGGCGGTGTCGGCGACGTTGCGCAGCGTCGGGACCTTGAAGACCATCCGATCGGCCTCGCTCTTGGTCAGATCGAAGCGCCCCTGATCCTTGGTGTTCTCGTACGGCGCCACGAGGCCGAGCTTCATGTACATCGAGCCGCCGAGCAGCGCACCCGTGTGGCAGGTCGTGCAGCCGGTGGCCATGAAGCGCGCCAGCCCGTCGCGCTCGGCGCCGGTGAGCGCCGCGTCGTCACCCGCGAGGAACGCATCGAACCGCGTGGGCGTCACGAGCCCGCGCTCGAACGCGCCGATCGCGCGCCCGAAATTGTCGTACGTGATCGCGTCGGGTTCCCCCGGGAAGGCCTGCGCGAACGCGGTCACGTAGCCGGGGATCGAGCGCAGCACCCGGAGGACGTAGGCCGGATCCGGCATCGCCATCTCGACGGGGTTGAGCACGGGGCCCTTCGCCTGCTCCTCGACGTCGGCCGCCCGCCCATCCCAGAACTGGGCGACCTGGCCGGCCGCGTTGAAGACCGTGGGTGCGTTGCGCCCCCCGAGCTGTCCCTTGTGGCCGGTCGAGAATCGCGCGTTGTCCACGCCACCCTGGTCGAGCTTGTGGCAGCTGGCGCACGACAGCTCCTGGGCCTTGGAGAACCGCGCGTCGAGATACAGCATGCGGCCGAGCGCGATCCTGGCGGGCGTCGCGGGGTTCGTCGGGGAGTCGAACCGCGCCGGCAACGGCTTGAACGTCGCGCGCGCGGCCACCGGATCGAAGGTGGGCCGCACGGTGGCGGGAGGGGCGGTGGTCGTGGTGGCGGCCGGTGATGGTGGAGGCTCGACCTTCTTGCGTTCGCACGCAGCGAGCGTGGCCATCGCGAGCCCGAACGACAGGAGGTGGAGCTTCGACATGCTCTCTCTCCTAGCGAGCTTCGTGCCGGAGGAACGCGGCCCATCGTCGGGCGATCCGCGCATGCCCGGCGCTCGACGGGGGCTCAGGGTGCGGCGATGGCGCCTCGCCGTCGCCATCGCCGCCACATCACGATCCCGAGGACCACGAGGATGGGTGGGGTCAGCAGCACGAGCAAGCGCGCGCCCAGATCGTGATCGAATTGCCCGCTGATCAGCACGAGCGTGAGCGCGGCGAGCCCGAGGGTGAGCAGGACGACGCCGCCGATGAAGACATCCGACCGGGGCCCATCGGGTGTCACGCGGGAGTTGGCTGGCTTCATGCTCCTCGGGAATTGCATCGGATGTGCCGCAGCGGCGCGACGAGCGAGGAAGTGTGATGAGCTGGACCGGTCCCGATGCAGTACCTCCGGTTGATCGAGCAGCTCGTCACCACGCTCGCGCTCGAAGATCCCGCGGAGGCGCTCGCCGAGGCGATCCGGCACCTGGGCGAGGCGGGTCTCTCGCTGGGCGAGCCGACGGACGATCGGGCAGCATGGCTCACGTTGACGCACGGCGGTCGCACGCTGGCGTTGCATGGCGCTGTCCCCCCGGACGACACGCTCCGGCCCATCCTCGCGGGGCTGCTCCACGGCACCCTGGTGCGCCTCGCCGAGCACGACGAGTACCGCCGGGCGCGCGAGCGGATGGAGATGCTGTCGACGGCGTCGTTCGAGGGCATCCTGGTCCACGTCGACGGCGTCACCGTCGACGCGAACGATCGCCTCGCGGAGATGCTCGGCTACGAGCGGCAGGAGCTGATCGGGATGCCGGTGGTGGAGGTCTGCGTGGCGCCCGAGGAGCGGGCCGCCGTGCTCCACCGGGTGAAGGAGC
>JAPLLF010000301.1 GCA_026387715.1 Pseudomonadota bacterium | reverse complement strand
GATGCCGTTACGGGATCGCTTAAATCATCGACGAACGGGATCAATTTCACGACGCTCGTATCGACAGCACCGACGGCGGTTGCGACGGTCGCCGGCCGCGCGTTCCCGATCAAGGGCGCGATCCGGAAGGGCGGCGAGATCGAGCTGACGGACTTCCCGCGCGACTGCAACGGCGCGTGGTTCTCCGGCGTACGCGTCACGCAGAAGGCCAGCGGGTGGACCCTCGCGGGCAAGCGGTTCGACGGCGAGGTCACCCAGGCGGCGCCGGCCGCGGCGGGGTCGGGATCGGCGGGGTCGGGCTCGGCGGGGTCGGGATCGGCAGGGTCGGGATCGGCGGGGTCGGGCTCGGGCACGACCGTGACGGCACCGGGGCCGGCGGGGCTCATGATCACGGCTGGCAAGGCCACGCCGGGTGCGGGCAGCGGCAGCGCCGCGACCGACGCGACGGTCGAGCTCGCGGTCACGGGCGAGGGCAAGATCGGCGACTAAGCGCGGCGCGAGCAGCGACAGCGCGATGTCGATCGCGTCGAGCGAGATCGCCTGGAAGACCTTGCCCTTCTTCTTGCCGTCGGCGGGCGGCTTGGCCGAGCCGACGCGCGGATCGAACAGCGAGCGCACCGGCACGCGCCCGAACGACGACAACGTCGTCGCGTCCTCGTCGAGCGGCCACGAGATCAGGTCGTTGCCGCGCCCGAACACCGGGACCTTCCACTGGACGGCGAGGCGGCCCTTGCTCATGTCGATGTCGAGGAACGCACCCTCGAGCCAGTCGAGGCTCTCGTCGAGCGCGCGGAAGTCGATGCTGCCCTCCTGGATCGGCAGCTTGAGCACCTGATCGAGCCGCCGCGTGCCGAGCACCGGCAGGTCGAGCTCGACCTTGACGGTCACGTAGATGCGCCCCGACAGGCTGTCGAGGAAGCGCAGCCGGCGCTGGCGCAGCGGTCGATCGGGGGGCGGTGGCGTCGTCGGCAGGTGCGGGATCAGGTCGCGCTTGAACGGCCCGCGGAGGTTCAGCTTCACCTCGGAGAGCGACACGTGGGGCGACAGGATCTCGACGCCGCGATCCGCGCGCGTGAGCACGAACCCGCTCGGCATCTCGACGCGCTGGAACCCGAGGTCGTAGCGGTTGTGCTCGTCGCGCAGGTACGCCGAGCCCATCGACGCGGCGTCGGCGGTCCACCGCAGCGTGTCGAGCCGGCCGACGAGATCGTCGAACGTGCAGTCGAGCGCGCCGTACCGCGCCGAGCCGGACGACCCCTCGATCTTGCGGAGGTCCGCGCGGGGGAACGTCAGCTTCTTGGCGTCGGTGTCAGCCGAGAACGCGAAGCGCTGAACCGTGATGTCCGATTCGATGTGGTTGGCCACGCGCGCCCAGCCTACTCGCCGACGTGGCAGTAACGCCAGTCGTCGTTCTGCTCGACTGCCTTCTGGTCGTCGGTCCCGATGGTCTGCGGGAGCGCGGCCTTGAGGTCGGCCGCGCGGGTCGCGATGTAGCTGTCGGTGACGTCGAGGGTGCGCAGGTGGCGGAACGCGTCGACGTTCGCGAGGATCGTGGCCACGCCGGTGTCGTCGAGGAAGCCCCACGACAGGTCGAGCGTCTCGAGCTGGGAGAGCAGCGGCGAGCGCACCAGGTCGGGGAGGAGCTCGTTGGTGAACGGCGCGTTGGCGAGCGCGAGGTGCTTCACCTTGCCGAACCGCGTGGAGGCGAGCAGCGGCCGGATGTCGTCCGCCGTCGACGTGCCGCCGTAGTCCTGGCTGCTGCCGAACCGCAGGATCAGCCGCTCGAGGTTCGGGCAGTTCGCGGCGATCACCGACGCGCAGTTCTCGCCCGAGAAGCCGCCGGTGTAGACCTCGAGGTCGCGCAGCGCGGGGAGGTCGATCGCGCCGAGCTCCATGCGGCCGACCGCGAGGTAGAGCGTCTCGAGGTTGGGCAGCAGCGGATACAGGTCGGCGAGGTCGGCGCCCTCGGTGCTCGAGATGTCCCAGTAGCCGCCGCGATCGATGCGCAGCTCGCGCAGCCACGGCGGTACGCCGTGCTGGGTCATCGCAGCGATCGCCTTGCTGTAGTCCGGCATGTAGTTGCTCTCGTCCTCGAACGCGCCGAGCGTGAGGCTGCGCAGCAGGCCGAACGCGGCGCCGTCGAGCAGCCGGTCGCGCATCGCGGCGTACGCGACCGGCACGTCGATCTCGGCGTGGTCGTCGTCGCCGAACTTGATCGCGTCGACGAAGCCGCGCCGCCAGGTCAGGCTCACGTGCGCGGGCAGCGCGCCCACCCAGGCGGCGTCGTGCGCCTGGTGGAGCTCGGTCAGCCTGCCCATGACGTCGGCGAGCATCGGCGCGAGCGACAGCGAGATCAGCTCGCCCCGCGGATCGCCGCGCTCGGCGAGCCAGTCGGCGTAGACCGCGTAGAGCGCGTCGTCGTCGGGGAGCTTGAGGATCTGGGCTTCGAGGTCGAGGTTCCGCGCGGTCATGGCGGATCTGAGTCTCGCGTCGGGACAGCCCGGCCGCAACCGTGTTAACGCCACGGCGTGAAGCGCTCCGTCGGGCGATGGTTCGCCGAGAGCCCGAGCGCGCAGATCGTCGTCGCGGCGAGCGTGCTGGCGATCGCGTTCCCACGGGCGGCGGCGGGCTCGATCAGCGTGCTCGCGCTCGTCGCGCTGGGGTCGATCGCGATCGCCCGGCACTGGTCGGCGCTGCCCGCGATCGTGCGCACGCCGCCCGCCGACCTCGCGGCCACGGTCGTGCTCGCGCTGGTCGCCGCCGTCGGCCTCGCGACGTTCTGGGAGACGCTCACGGTGTCGCCCGACTGGCAGATGGGCGACTGGGGGCCGCAGCGCACCGCGCTCGCGCACCTGATGCCGTCGCTGCCCGGGCTCGACCTGCCGGCGTGGGATCACACGGTGTCGACGGGTGACGCGCCGTTCGACCTCTACCCGGCGCTGGCGTATCGCCTCGTCGGCCACCTCGCGCTCGTGCTCGGGCTCGGCGACGATCTGCCGCGCGCGCAGATGGTGGCCGCGGTGCTCGTGCACGTCGGGCTCGCCGTCGGCACCACCGCGATCGCGCTCCGGTTCGCGCCCAAGCCGGTCGCGCTGGTCGTCGGCCTGCTCGCGCTCGTCGACACCGGCGCGGTCGCCCACGGCGGCACGACCGGCCTGTTCCGGTGGGCCCTGATGCACAGCGCGATGTCGCTGGCGTTCGGCCTGATCGCGGTGGTCGGTGTGCTCGAGGCGCTGCGCCGGCCGCGGCTGGGGGCGTCGCTGATGATCTGGCTCGGCACCGCGCTCGCGACCGCCACGCACCCGGCCGGGCTGGTCGCGGCAGCCGCGGCGTGCGTCGGCCTGCTCGGCGTGGCGCTGCTCGCGAGCGACCTGCCGCCGCGCCGCGCGCTCGTCGCGATCTTCCACCTCGGGCTCGGCATGGCGCTGTCGGCGTGCATCTGGATGCCGCTCGCCGCGCGCATCCTGACCTACGGGCAGCACTTCCCCAACGCGCTGCACACGCCGGGCGTGTTCCTCGAGCAGCTGTTCGCCAACCCGACGCCGTGGACGAGCTTCGCGTTCGCGAGCTACGCGGGCTTCCTCGGGATCATCGCCGGGCTGTGGTCGCGGCGCGGCGTCGTCGTGTTCGTGGCGGCGACGGCGCTGGCGCTGTTCGTCGGCATGACCGACGTGCCGTACCTCGCCCTCGACCTCGCGCCGGGCCAGGGCATCGCGCGGCTCGGCGTCGAGCGGCTCGCGCAGCTCGCGCGCCCGCTGGTCGGCGCCGCGGCGGCCTACACCGTGGCGTTGATCGTCGTGCAGATCCGTGGGGCGTGGCAGGGCGCGGTCCCCGCGCGCAAGGCGATCGCCGCCGCGGTGATCGGCGTGATGTCGGTCGTGATGTTCCGCGCGCTGCCCGACTTCTGGCGGATCGCGGCGACTCGCGCGCTCGCCGAGACGCGCGTGATCGCGCCCGACCCGGCCGGCCGCGACGAGCTCGTCGCGTGGGCGCGCGGCGAGGTCGCGCACCTCACGCCGGGCGCGTGGGCGCGCGCGCTGTTCGAGCAGGACACCCACGAGCAGATGCACCTGACGGCGATCACCGGGATGCCGACGTTTCACCTCGGCCCGATCCCCGACATGCTGCTGCGCGAGCGCATCGAGAACACGTCGCCCGAGGCGCTGGCGCGGTTCGACGTCCGCTGGGTGGTCGCGCTCGGGGACTCGCCGACGCTCGGCGATCCGGCGACCGAGCGCGTGTTCGGCACCTACCACGTGCGCGAGATCGCCGGGTGGGACGGCAAGTTCGCGCGCATCGAGCAGGGCGAGCCGGGCGCGCAGGTGGTGACGACGCGGCTCGACAGCGGCGCGGTGGAGATCGACGTCACCGGCACGACGGCGCCAGTGCTCGTCGCGCTCGGCACCGGGTTCTACCCGCGGTGGCGCGCGACGCACGCCAGCGGCGCCGACGAGCCGGTCTACGCGCGGCCCTCGACCCAGGGCGCGACGTTGCACGTGGTGTCGGCGTGGGTCGCGCCGGGCCACACGACGTTCACGTGCGACGGGCCGCTGCCGTCGGATCACGACGGGCGCGCGATCTCGGTGCTCGCGCTGCTCGCCGGGCTCGGCGGCATCGGCGTGTGGACGCGCCGCCGCTGGCGCGGGCGCGTGCTGCGCCGGATCGCGCGCGCGCGCCGGTCTCCCACCGCCCTCAGGCTCGCGGCCTTCGCGACCCGGTATGGCGCGGCGATCGTGATCGTCCTCGTCGCGGGGCGCGCCGTGCTCCAGTGCACCGCCCCGGCGCGCGACCTCGGCGTCGGCTCGGGCCTGCGCCCGATCGCGACGGTCGAGGCGCGCCGCGCGATCGGCGGCGACTGGACCCGGTGCGGCTATTCGCGCCTGCTCGGCGAGTATCGCTGCCCGGGGCTCGTGACGATCGCCGACGCCACCGCGACGACGATCAACGACGCCGCGCCGAGCTGGCCGTTCGTCACGCCCGCGATCGTGGCGTCGCCCGAGGCCGCGTGCGAGGTCCGCATCACGACGACCGCGCGCCTCGCGGGCCGCTACCTCGCGAGCGTGAGCCGGGGCACCGCCCAGGTCACCGCGTTCGGCGACTCACCCGATCTCGTCACCCGCAGCACGCCGCTGCACTACACCGACGCGGGCGATCGCGTGGTCACGATCACGTCGACGGTCACCGACGGAAACTGGAGCTTCGCGTTCGTGCGCGCCGACACGATCATCCCCGATCGCCCGTTCCTGATCGCGCCGCCGCCGATCGCGCCCGCGGCCATCCGCGCGATCCGCTAGCGCGCGCTTTACGGGGTCGCCTCGAGGTGAAACACGTTGCCGCGCGTGTCGGTCTCGTAGAGCTCGCCGGCCGCGTCGGCGTGGATGCTCGAGGGTGACGACGGGAACGCGCCGGGCAGGTCGACGATCTCGAGCGACCCGTCGGGCTGGCGGCGCGCCTTGGCGAGCCCGCCGTGGCCGTTGTCCGTGTAGAAGTACCAGCCGACGAGGTCGGGGTAGCACGCGCCGCGATAGACCTGGCCGCCGATGATCGCGGTCCAGCCGTCGGCGTGCGTGCGCTGATCGCGCGGCATCGTCTTGCCGGCCGGATCGCACGGCGGCCGGAAGCACGAGGTGCCCTCGTACATGTTCCAGCCGAGGTTCGCGCCCGGCTGCTCGGTGGGCGTCAGCACGTCGACCTCCTCGATCTCGCCCTGGCCGACGTCGCCGATCCACAGGTCGCCGGTCGCGCGATCGAACGACCACCGCCACGGGTTGCGCACGCCCGAGAGGAACACCTCGGGGGCGCCGCCGCCGGCCTGGTACGGGTTGCCGGCGGGAATCCCATACGGCTTGCCGTCGGCCGGGTGATCGACGTCGAGCCGCAGCAGCTTGCCGAGCAGCGCGGTCGGGTTCTGGCCGTTGCCCTGCGGATCGTTGGCCGAGCCACCGTCGCCGGTGCCGAGGTAGAGCAGGCCATCGCTGCCGAACTCGATCATCCCGCCGTTGTGGTTGGAGTACGCATCGTCGATCGACAGCACGATCTCGCCGGTCGGCTCCGCCTTGTTCGGGTCGGTCGCGCTCGCGTGGTAGCGCGCGACGACGTCGGCGTACGCGCCGCCCTTGGCCACCGTGTAGGAGATGAAGAACTCGCGGTTGGTCGCGTAGCTCGGGTGGAACGCCAGGCCGAGCAGGCCCTGCTCGCCGCCGGCGATGATGACGTCGCTGACGTCGAGGAACGGCGTCGGCAGCAGCGCCTCGCGATCCAGGATCCGGATGACGCCGTTCTGCTCGAGCACGAACAGCCGGAGGTCACCGGGCGGGGAGGTCGCGAGCGTCGCGCCGCCGTTGATGCAGTTCGGCGCGGCGGCGCCGTCCTGGCCGCAGCCGTACGCCACGCGGCGGGCGACCACGGTCGAGCCCGCGGTGGTCGCGCAGTTGCCGATCAGCACCTTCGGGGGTGGGGTGTCGTTGCACGCGGCGACGAGGCTCACGCTCGCGAGGAGGAGTCGACGCATGCGGCGAGCATACGCCCCTACATGGGCAAACATACGCCGCTACATAGAGGACCGGATGCCATGGGTTCCCGGGGTGGTCAAGCACTCGAAACTCGTGTATTTCCACCGCGGTGACCGAGACCACACCTTCGACGGGCCCCGTCATTGCGGTGATCATTCCCTGCTACAACGAGGAGGTCGCGATCCCGAAGACGGTGTCCGACTTCCGGACAGCGTTGCCGGACGCGACCGTCTACGTCTACGACAACCGCTCGACGGACCGGACCAGCGAGGTCGCCGCCGCCGCCGGGGCGGTCGTCCGACGCGAGCTGCGGCCGGGCAAGGGCAGCGTCGTCCGCCGGATGTTCCAGGACATCGAGGCCGACATCTACGTGATGGTCGACGGCGACGACACCTACGACGCGTCGCTCGCCCCCAAGCTGGTCGAGCGGCTGCAGGTCGACCGGCTCGACATGGTGGTCGGCAAGCGCATCGAGACCCACCAGGATGCGTACCGCGGCGGCCACCGGCTCGGGAACTACGTGCTCACCGGGCTCGTCAAGTCGCTGTTCGGCAGCCAGCTCGACGACATGCTGTCAGGCTACCGGGTGTTCTCGCGGCGGTTCGTCAAGTCGTTCCCGTCGAGCTCGCGCGAGTTCGAGATCGAGACCGAGCTCACGGTGCACGCGATGCAGATGCGCATGGCGTGCGCCGAGGTCGACACTCCCTACAAGGAGCGCCCGCCGGGCTCGGTCAGCAAGCTGC
>JAPLLF010001244.1:726-1680 GCA_026387715.1 Pseudomonadota bacterium | reverse complement strand
CGTCGCGCCATCGACGTCGGCGGTGAGGGGCGGCAGCGGCGTGGCCTCGATCGGCTTCTTGGTCGTCGTCGGGCGGGAGCTCGTCGGATCGGGGCCCGTCGGCGCTGATCCGACCACCTTGGACGCCTTGCCGGCGTCCTCCGACTTGCCACCACACCCCACGCTCGAGAGCAACGCGAGACCGATCGCCACGACCATCTTCATGCGGCCCACGATGTCACGCGGCGCGCGGCGCTTCAATGCTTGGCATATAACGAGCGCGATGCGCATGCACGTGCTCGCGATCGTCGGAACCGTTTCGTTGTTCGGTTGTCCAATCGCCGGGCGCGACACCCTTCGATCGACCAGCCCCGTCGACGATCCCGCGATCCGGATCCGGATCGCGCGAGCGGAGGCGGTCGGTGGCGGCGGCGAGGCCGAGCTCGTCGCGCTGGCCACCAGCGGGCCTTCCCCCGTACGCGCGCTCGCGCTGCGCGGGCTCGGCCGGATCGGCGGCGCCACGGCGCTCGCGACGCTGGTCGCCGCGCTCCACGATCCGGATCGCGGCATCGTCGACGCGGCGGCGAGCGCGCTCGGGGTCGCGGCCTCGCTCGACGAGCTCGAGCCTCCGACGATCGCGCGGCTGTCCGCGGCCCTCGTTGCCGTCGCCGCGGTCGTGCCCTCCCCGCAGGTCGTGGAGGCGATCGGTCGGGCGGGTAGCCCCGGGACGCAGGGGATGCTCGCGCGGACGTTGACGGCCAACGATCCCGCGATGCGCGAGGCCGCCGCGATCGCGCTCGGGCGCTTCGGTCGTCGCAAGCTCGCGCTCGTGCCCGCGACGCGCGCGGCGCTGGGTGCGGCGAGCCGCGACCCGGCGGTGAACGTGCGGCTCGGGGCGACGTGGGCCCTCGCCCGGGAGCACGAGCCGCCGGCCGAGACCCTGGAGGCGCCGGTCGTCGCCGCGATCGTCGCGCG
>JAPLLF010001244.1:0-721 GCA_026387715.1 Pseudomonadota bacterium | reverse complement strand
GCGATCGTCGCGCGGCTCGCGGATCCCGATCCGGAGGTCCGCGCGCAGGCCGCGTCGGCGTGCGATCGCCGCGCGATCGCGACGGCGGTGGGCGAGCTCGCGCGCGCGCTCGGCGATTCCGACTGGCGCGTCCAGGTCGAGGCCGTGCGCGCCCTCGCCGGCGCGCACGGCGTCCCCGAAGGTCGTCGTGCCGTCGCGGCGGCGCTCGTGCGCGCCGCCCAGCGGCTGGTCGATCAGGGCGAGGCGACCGAGGCGCACGTGCTGATCGAAGGGCTCCGCGCGCTCGCCGCGCACGCCGCCAAGGACGACCAGCCGATCGATCGCGCGATCGCCGAGGCGATGACGATCGTGCGTGGGGGGAGCGGCGTCGACGCGACGTCCCGGGCCTGGCTCGGGTGCCTCGAGTCGACCTGGCAGCTGCGCTTCGCGGTGGAGCACGACTACACCGCGCCGGACCTTCGGTGCACGCTCCCCGATCACGTCGCGCTGCCGCTGCTCGGCGAGCTCGTCGCGATGAAGGACTTCACGATCGACGGGCGTCGCGACGGCCTCGAGCGCCTGCTGGCGTCGGCCGACCCGCGCGTCCGCGCCGCCGGCATCGCCGCGCTGCCCAGCTTCTGGGGCGACAGCACGTGGGTCGAGCGCGGCGAGATCGTCGCCAGGATCGCCACGGCGTTCGCCACGCCCGACGGCGTCCTCGTGGCCGCCGCGGTCGAGGCGA
>JAPLLF010000263.1 GCA_026387715.1 Pseudomonadota bacterium | reverse complement strand
GGGGTCGACGACGAGGTCGACGTCAAATGCGTCAACCAAGGCGATCGGTCAGAATCCGTGCGGCTAGAAGACCATCCGTAGGCCGAACGCGACGCTCGCGGCCGGCGTCTGCGACACGTTGCCCTGCACGAAGATCTTCAGCTTCCACAGGTTCACCTGCGCGCCCGCGAGGATGCGTCCGGCCGCCGGACTCGCGGTGTTGTCGCCGTTCGCGGTCAACGCGAGGGTGCCGATCTTGAGCGATGGGTTGGCCTTCGTGTTGATGTCGCCAGTCAGGTCGCCGGCGACCTCGCTCTTGCCGACCGTGAAGTCGATGCCCGCGCCGATGAACAGCGACGCGATCAGCGCGATCCGGAGCCCGGTGGTGACCTCGACGGGGATCGTCATCGCGTTCGACGTCAGGTCGAAGTTGCCCTCGGCGAGCACGTCGACCTCGGCGGTCTGGCCGCCGCCGCCGGCGAGCTGGAACGTGTTCGTCAGCTTCGACGCCCCGAGCTTCCAGCGCGTGTACTCGAGCCCGCCGGTGAGGTCGAGGCCCAGCCAGCGGACGACCTTGGCCGCGGCGCCGTCGTCCTGGGGCTCGAGCAGGCGGTACTGCGCGTGCGCGCCCGCGCTCGTGATCGAGCCGTCGAGCTTGTCGGTCGCGTAGCCCTGGTAGAACCCGCTGACGAAGAGCGTCCACTTGGGGAACCCCTGATCGCGGAGGTTCAGGCCGGCCATCGCCGCGAAGTTCACCGCGGCGCCGCCGGTCGGGTGCTCCTGCTTGTCGACCACGCTGTCCGACGCCGCGGCGACGTTACCGGCGATGCCGAAGATCAGGTGATCCGGGTGCGACGCGTAGTCGACGCCGATGCCGCGTTGCGAGAACGCGGTCGCGTCGGTGAACGCGCGCAGGAAGCCCGGGATATCCGCGGTCTCGTAGGCCGCGTCGACCTTCGCCTTGAGGTCGGCGGCGAGCTCCGCCGGCGTCTTGCCGAGCGTCGCCGCGAACGCCGTCCCCTCCGGCGTGAGCGTGATGGTCGCGCTCGATTCGGCGCGCGCGACCATCGGAACGGCAGGCAGGAGCAGCGCGCTCAGCAGGACGGCAGGTCTCATCGCACGATCATGCCCTACGCGGAGACGAGGCGGATGCCCGCGCGGACACCGATGCGTGGATGCCAGCCGAGCAGGGAGGCGGCGCGATCGCTGTCGTAGTGCAAGCGCGCGAGCGCCGAGGCGAGCCGGTAGCTCGCGATCGGGCTCTGCCTGCCGAGCACGCGGAGCGGGTACTCGCTGAGCTTGCCGAGGGCGAACACGAGCGCGCGCGGCACCGCGACGATCGTGCGCGTGCTCCCCGCGAGCGCGAGCACGTCGCGCTGCGTGAGGTGCTCGGGATCGATGATCTGGATGACCTCGCCGCCTGTGAGTCGTCGGTCGACCGCGGCCTCGATCGCGTCGATGACGTCGTCGAGGTAGACCAGCGGCAGCTCGAGTTGGCCATCGCCGAGGATCAGCCAGCGCCCCGCCGCGGCCCGCGCGACGGCGCCGTTGATCAGCGGGATGCCGCCGCCGAAGATCTGGCCCGGGCGCAGGATGACGCACGGCAGACCCTGCCGTGCCGCGGCGACGACGAGCCGCTCGGCCTCGAGCTTGGCGCGCGTGTAGGCGCCGCGCTCGTCGGGGCGCGGCTCGAGGTTCGCGCGCTCGGTGACCGGCCCGTGCCCGGCCGAGCCCGCCCAGTCGATCACGGACATCGACGACAGGTACACGAGCTGACGCACGCCGTGCCTGGTGCACGCGTCGATCACGTGGCGGGTGCCGTCGACGGTGCCGCGCTGGTGCTCGGGCCAGCCGCCCGTCGTCGCGGCGCCGATGTGGATCACGATCTCGACGCCGGCGACGGCGCGATCGACGGCAGCCGGATCGCCGAGATCGCCGAACGCGTACTCGACGTCGGGCTGCGGCGCCTCGGGCACGCGCCGCATCATCACGCGCACCCGATGGCCCTGCGCGCGCAGCCGCGCGACCATCGCCCGCCCGACCTTGCCGGACGCGCCGGTGACGAGGAACGGCACCCGCGCCGACCGCGGGAACCG
>JAPLLF010000884.1 GCA_026387715.1 Pseudomonadota bacterium | reverse complement strand
ATCGTGGTCGGCGCGGTCGCCCTCGCCTGGCTGTGGATGATGGCGCCGCGGCTCGCCGTGCTGGTCGCGCTGGACGCGCCCGGACTGCTCCCCGCGACCGGCGCCCTCGTGGGCAACGCGCTCGCGATGATCGCGATCGCGTACGTCGCGCTCGCGGTGATCGACGCGCTGCTGCGCCGGCTCGATCACGGTCGTGCGCTCCGGATGACCCACGCCGAGAAGCAGGAGGACGATCGCGTGGGCGGGATGGATCCGCGCTGGCGGCAGGCGCGCGTCCGCGCGGGGCGTGCGCCGCGCTTCACGCTGCTGGTGCTCGGCGGGGACGACGAGCTCGTCGCGGTTGCGGTCGCCTGGGACCCGATCCACCGCCCGATCCCGGCCTGTACGACGCACGGGCGCGGCGTCCGCGCTACGCAGCTCGTCGCCCTCGCCCGGCGGCAGGGCGTGCCGATCCATCGCGACGTCGCGCTCGCGTCACGGATCGCGCGGCTCGGGCCGCTCGCGGAGCGCGACTGGCCCCGCCTCGCCGAGATCGTCGCGGCCGTCCGCCGTCAGTGACGGATCACGGCCGCGATCGCGACGGCGAGGGTGCCGACGAGGGTCGCCGTCATCATCGCGATCGCGGCCGGCACCGCCGCGGCGGTCGGCGCGTGGAGCCCCGCGCGGTTCGCGAGCCGCATACCGCTGCCGATCGCGATCTCGACGACGACCGCGGTGACGAGCCACGGGATGGCGAGCGTCACGGCGATCGGCACGAGCCGCGCGAGCTCCGACACCGCCGCCACGCTCGTTGCGGCCCCCATTGGTGGCACGACCCGGAAGCTCTCGACGATCGCGCCGATCACCATCGCGTGGCCATCGATGCCGACGAACACCGCGGCCGCGAGGATCCCGAACAGCCCGCTGTACGGCCCCACCCCGCCCCGCCGTCCGGATGAGGCGACGAGATCGACGAGCCGGCCAGCCGTCGCCGCGGCCAGCAGCGGGATCGCCGCGGCGACGCCGATCGATCCTCCGATGGCGAGCTCGCGGAGGGCCGCGACCACGAGCGGCCCCAGCGTCGGCGGCACGCTCGCGATCTCGACGCTGCCACCGCTCGCGGCCATCACCGCGGCCCAGAGGCCGATCCCGACGGCGACCCCGGCCTGCGCGACCCGCGGCAGCCCACCCGCGAGCGTCGTCAGCACGGCGATCGCGACGGCACCTCGCAGCGCGAGGATCGCGACACCCAGCATCATCCCGCGCCCGTGCCCGCGACCGTGATCATCGGCCACAGTCGGGCGACGAACACGAGCAGCTGGGTACCGATCGCGGGCCCGAACAGCACGAGGGCGAGCCCGATCGCCGCGACCCGCGGGACCAGCCCGATCGACGGGTCTTGCACCTGGGTCACCGCACCGATCAGCCCGGTCACGATCCCGGCGAGCAGCGCCGCGACGAGGAACGGCGCGGCGAGGAGCAGCGCGAGCAACAGGCCCTCGCGCACGAGCCCGGTGAGGCTGGCCGTCACGCGTACCCCCGGAGCAGCGCCTCGATCAAGAGCCGCCAGCCGTCGACCGCGATGAACAGCAGCAGCTTGAGCGGCAGCGCCACCGTCTGCGGCGAGGTGTTCGCGAGCCCGAGCGCCGCGAGCGCGAGCCCGACGACGAGATC
>JAPLLF010000068.1 GCA_026387715.1 Pseudomonadota bacterium | reverse complement strand
GGCGCAGCTCGAGCAGGTCGGCGCGCTCCTGGTCGTCGAGCTGGGCGATCGCCGGATCGTCGAACAGGGCGCGGATCGCCGCGAGCTCCACGAGCTTGTGCCCCTGATCGGGTGGGAGCAGGTCGTCGATGCTCTTGATGTCCACGAACAGCTCGTGGCCCGGCGCGCGCGTCGCCGCATCGGCGCGGAGCCGCGCGACGACGTCGGGGACCTGCTCGGCGCGGTCGACCGCGATCGCGAGCTTGTAGGAGTGCCCCGAGAGCTCGGGGTTCTTGCTGAAGCGCGCCGTCATCTGCTGGTCGACGACGTGCTGCGCGACGATCTCGGCGCTATCCGCCTGGAGGTCGCGCCAGTCCTTCTGGAACGGATCGTGGGTCAGGAAGCGCACCGTCACGACGAGCGCGACCGCGACGATCACCGCCGCCAGCGCGAGCACGCGGCCGCCGTGACGCGGCGCGAGCCTGGCGACGAGCTCGCTTATCGGCGGCGGCTTGCGCTCCTTGATCGCGTCGCGATCGGCGAGCCATCCGAGCGTCACGGGCAGGACGGTGTAGGTCGCGATCCAGCACGCGATCATGCCGACGCCGCCGATGATCCCGAAGTGCCGGAACCCGCGAAAGTCGGTGACGATCAACGCCGCGTACGCGACCGCGGCGGTCAGCGAGGCCGCCAGCGTGCCGTGCAGCGAACCCCCGAGGGCCGGGGCGATCGCGGCTTTCGGCGACGCACCGGCGCGGAGCTCCTCGCCGAACCGCGACAGCACGATGAGGCCGGGGTTGATCCCGTTGCCGACGACGATCGCGGTCAGGAACGCCGACAGCAGGTTGAGGTGGCCGATCGCGAGCCTGGTGAAGCCGAGGGTGAACGCGAGGCCGACGAGCAGCGCCCACAGCGCGCCGAGCACCGAGAAGAACGAGCGGTAGTAGAGGAACAGCGCCGCGAACACGAGGACGAGGGTGATCCCCGCCGACAGCGCCATCCCGGCGATGACCGAGTCGTGCTCGTAGATCGAGATGTTGATGCTGCCCGCGAGCGAGATC
This sequence comes from Pseudomonadota bacterium, assembly GCA_026387715.1. Lineage (GTDB taxonomy): Bacteria > Myxococcota_A > Polyangia > Haliangiales > Haliangiaceae > JABFXX01. The sequence goes on along the minus strand of JAPLLF010000068.1, from coordinate 7,021 downwards.
CTGGTGCCGGGGAACCGCGCCTCGAGGCGCGTCGCGATGGCGCGAACCCGGGCCATCACGTCCCGCGAGCGGGTGACGTCCGACGACGGAAACGTCACCTGCATCGACAGGAGCTGCGCCGTGCCGTCGGGCGAGAGCCGTGCGTGGGGCGCCGCGGCGGCCGCCTTGGCGTCGGCGAGGCGGTGGCGGAGGTCGTCGAGCCGGTGGGTGTCCCGCGCGGGCTCGGGATCGTCGAGATCGACGTAGAGCGGGTTCTTGGCGAGCCGCGCCGTGCGTAGCCGGTCGGCGAGGGCCTCGCGCGCGGCGCGCAGGTCGTCCGTCGACGCGAACAGGAAGCGGTGCTCCCAGCCGAACCGCGCGGCGGCGTTGTCGTCGAGGGAGACCTGGGCGACGAGCGCGGGTGGGAGCTGCCGCAGGTCGGCCTCGAGCGCCGCGACCGCGACCTCGCGCGCTGCAGGGGAGGGCGCCTCGAGCATGACGAGCACGTTGCCGAACGACCGCGCGCGCGTGCGCAGCACGTCGAGATCGCGCACCGATCGCTTCGAGGGTGGCAACAGGCTCGAGAGATCGGAGTGCAGCGCGAGCTGCGCGGCGAGATATCCCCCCGCGCCGATCACCAGCGCCGAGGTGACGAAGATCGCGATCCGCCAGCGCTGAAGCCAGCTCGTGTAGCGACTCCACTTATCCTGGCGGTCGCGCACGGTGCGCCGTGCATACACCCGCGAACTTGTTCGTGCGAGATCGATCGGCCTGTGACAAGTTCGCGGGCGCGATTCGTGCAGAGGTGGCGGCGCGTGATACCCATCGACGCGGTGAGGCACTCCGATGACGCGTCGAGCTCGTAGTGCGGCGGTCGCGACCGTCCACAAGGTCATGCTGTTCATTCCTCACCTCCAGCAGGGTGGTGCGGAGCGGCAGATCCTGGAATTGATGACGCGGCTACCGAAGCGGTACCAGCCGACGTTGTGCGTCTACGGCCATGAAACGATCCACTACCGGGACTACCTGCCCCCGGGGGAGCCACGGCATTCGCTCGGGGTCACCGAGATGGGACCTGTCGGACTCGCGCGCCTTGTCGAACTTCTGCGCACCGAGAAGCCGACGATCCTCCACGCCTACCGTGACAAGGCGAACTTCTGGGCGCGGTTGGCCGTGATGGCGGCGCCCGTTCCGGTCGTGCTGACGAGCGTTCGCAATCGCTACCAGGGGCCGTTCTACGCGACGGCCGAGCGGCTTCTCCAGGGGCAGAGCGATCGCGTGCTGGTTAACTCCGTGGGCATCCAGGAGGAGCTCGTCGCGTGGTCGGGGGTGCGGCCCGACAAGATCCAGGTGATCAACAACTTCATCGACGTCGAAAAATTCGCACTCCCGACGCCAGCCCGACGTGCCGCCACCCGCGCCGACCTCGGGCTCGCACCCGAGGATATCGCGCTCGTCCTCCCGGGCCGGATCGCCCTGCAGAAGCACCACGTCGGCCTCGGGCTCGCCCTCGCGTACCTCAAGCGGCGCGGCCTGCTGTCGTCCCGGGTGAAGGTCGTGCTCGCGGGTCGCCGCCGCGACAAGCTCTACAGCCGGATCGTGCCCGCGTGGTTTCGCACCCTCGGCATCGGCGCGCACATCCACTACCTCGATCCGATGACCGAGGTCGAGCGCCTCTATCACGCGTGCGACGTGCTCGTGATGCCGTCGCTCTACGAGGGGATGCCCAACGCGGTCCTCGAGGCGCAGGCCTGCGGGTTGCCCGCGGTCGTGTCGCACGCGGCGAACCGCGACATGATCGTCGTCGACGGTCAGACCGGGTTCGAGGTGCCGACGCTCGACCACGCCGCGCTCGCCGACGCGATCGGTCGCATGCTCGTGATGCCGGACGCCCAGCGGCGTGCGATGGGCCTCGCCGGGCGCGTGCACGTCACCGAGCGGTTCGCCGCCGATCACATCCTCGCGCAGACCGTCGCGCTCTACGACGAGCTCGTCGCCGCCAAGGGCCTGACCTGATGTGCGGGATCGCCGGGCACCTCGCGCATCCGGGCGAGCACGGCGATCGCGAGGCCGTGCGTCACATGAACGCGGCGCAGATCCACCGCAGCCCCGACGCCACCGGCATCTGGCACGACGGTCCGATGGCGCTGGGCCACGGCCGCCTGGCGATCATCGATCTGCGCGAGGTCGCCCAGCAGCCGATGACGAACGAGACCGGCGACGTCGTGATCGTCGTCAACGGCGAGATCTACAACCACCTCGCGCTGCGCGCCGAGCTCGAGGCCAAGGGCCACACGTTCCGCAGCCGCAGCGACAGCGAGGTCGTGGCCCACCTGTGGGAGGAGCACGGACCGGCCACTCCGGCGCTCCTGCGCGGCATGTTCGGGCTCGCGATCTGGGATCGTCGCACCCAGCAGCTGCTGCTCGCGCGCGATCGCTACGGCGAGAAGCCGGTGCACTGGGCGATGGGCCCGCGTGGCCTGGTGTTCGCCTCCGAGCTCGCCGGCCTCGTCGCGGCGGGGCTCGTGCCCACCGAGCTCGATCCGGCGGCGCTCGACGCGTACCTCGCGCTCCAGTACGTGCCTCACCCGTCGACGATCTATGCGGGCGTCCACAAGCTGCCCCCGGGCCACGCGATCCTCGTGCGCCCGGGCGAGACCCCGGTGCCGCGCCCCTACGCGACGATCGATCACACGCCGCGCGCGTTCGTGGATCCTCGCGAGCTCGTCCGCGAGGTGCGCCGCACCGTCGAGGACGCGGTGCGCGTGCGGATGATGTCCGACGTCCCGCTGGGTGCGTTCCTGTCGGGCGGCGTCGACTCGTCGATCGTCGTCGCGTGCATGGCGCGCGCGTCGTCGCGTCCGATCAAGACGTTCTCGATCGGGTTCGGCGCGCGCGACCACTCCGAGCTGCCGTTCGCTCGCATGATCGCGGACCGCTACGGCACCGATCATCACGAGGAGATCGTCGAGCCCGACACCGTGAGCCTGCTGCCCCGGATCGTCCGCCAGTACGGCGAGCCGTTCGCCGATCCGTCGGCGTTGCCGACCTGGGTGCTGTCGGCGATGACGAAGCGCCACGTGACCGTCGCGCTGTCGGGCGACGGCGGCGACGAGGCGTTCGGAGGCTACAAGCGCTACGTGTGGTCGCACGTCGCGCACCTGATCCGCCGGCTGCCGCGCGTCGCACGGCACGGCGTCGTGCGCCTGCTGGGGGCGACGCCGACCGGGCCCGGACGCTGGGTCCGCGAGTACGCGCGCGCGGTGGCGTCCGACGAGGCCACGGGCTACCTGCGGTTCATCAGCCACTTCTCGGCGGCCGAGAAGCAGGACATCTACACGCCCGAGCTCGCGGCGCGGTTCGCCACCGACGCGACGGCCGAGCGGTTCGCGGCCATCCTCGGGGCGAGCCACGCCGGCGATCCGCTGTCGCGCCTGATGGAGCTCGACGTCCGCACCTACCTGCCGGACGACATCTTCACCAAGGTCGACATCGCGTCGATGGCGCATGCCCTCGAGGTCCGCGCGCCGTTCGTCGATCAGCACGTGATGGCGCTCGCGGCGTCGATCCCGGCGAGCGCGAAGATCCGGCGCACGACGGGCAAGACCATCCTCAAGGCGGCGTTCGCCGACCTGATCCCCCAGCCGATCCTCGCGCGCGCCAAGCGCGGGTTCTCGATCCCGCTGCGGCGGTGGTTCGCCGACGAGCTGCTCGGGTTCGCGCGCGAGACCCTGCTGTCGAAGCGCGCGCGCGAGCGCGGGTTGTTCGTGCCCGGGCGGATCAGCGCGCTGCTCGACCGCCACGCGCGCGGCGAGGATCATGGCGATCGGATCTGGAACCTGCTCGTCCTCGAGTTGTGGCACCTCGAGGTCCACGATCGTGCGCGCGCCGTGACGACCGCATGCGCGTAGCGTTCGTGACCCAGGGCACGCGGGTGCCGGCGAGCCGGTTTCGCGTGGATCAGATCGTGCCGGCGCTGGCGGCGCACGTCGACTGCACGGTGTTCCCCGCGACGCCGAGCGTGTACGGCGACGTCGCGTCGGGCCGGTTGCACGGCTCGTGGCGGAAGCTCGCGCAGCCACTCAGCATCGTCGGCCGCGCGCGCCAGCTGCGCGCGATCGCGGCGCACGACGTGGCGTGGATCCAGCGGCCGATGGTGCAGTACCCGTTCGCCGCGTTCGAGCGCCACCTCGCGCGCGCGCGCCCGACGGTGTTCGACTTCGACGACGCGATCTTCCACGGCGCGTGGGGCCTCGACGGGCGCAAGGTCCGGCGGATCATCGAGGCCGTCGGTCACGTCGTCGTCGGCAATCGCTACCTCGCGGCGTACGTCGACGACCCCGCCCGGACCACGATCATCCCGACCGTCGTCGACGAGCACCGCTACACGCCGCGCCCGGATCCGGACGGCCCGTTCACGATCGTGTGGACCGGGCTCGCGTCGAACCTGCGCGAGCTCGCGCCCTACGCGGGCGCGCTGCGGCGCGTGCTCGCCGAGACCGGCGGGCGGCTCGTGGTGATCTCCGATCGGCTGGACGCGCCGTTCCTCGCCGGCCTGCCGGTCGAGCACATCCCGTGGTCGCCCGAGGTCGAGGCGGCCGCGCTCGGCGCCGGGCACGTCGGGGTGATGCCGATCGCCGACACGACGTACAACCGCGACAAGTGCGGGTTCAAGCTGATCCAGTACATGGCGCGCGCGATCCCGGTGGTCGCGTCGCCGGTCGGCGCGAACGCCGACATCGTGCGCCACGGCGTCGACGGGTTTCACGCGGTGAGCGCGGATGACTGGACCGACGCGCTGCTCGCGCTCGCGCGCGATCGCGAGCTGCGGCGCCGGATGGGGCAGGCCGCGCGCGCGCGGGTGGAGGCGTCGTACAGCGTGACCGCGGTCGTGCCGCAGTACCTCGAGGTCCTCGCGCGCGTGGCGAGGCACCCGTGAACGACGAGCTCGTCGCGCGCAAGCGGATCAGCCGGGCCGTCGCCTGGGTCGGCTTCGCGTCGTCGGCGGTGGCGCTGCTCGACGTCATCGCGCTCGGGCTCCTGCTCGCGCTGTGGGTGACGCCCGCGGATCTCGGCGTCGCCACCCTCGCGATCACGCTGTTCTACTTCCTCGATCTCGCGACCGAGGCCGGGATGACGTCCGTCCTCGTGCAGCAGCCCGCGCTCGACGACGACACGATCTCGAGCGTGTTCTGGCTCAACGTCATGGTGTCGACGTTGCTGTTCGGGCTGCTGTGGGTCGTCGGCCCGCTGCTCGGTCGCCTGCAAGGTCATCCGGTCGTCGGCACCATGCTGATCGCCTACGGGTCGAAGCTGCTCTACCAGAACGTCTACTTCGTCCCGGCCGCGCTGCTCCGTCGCGAGCTGCGCTTCAAGGAGCTGTCGATCGTGCGCACGATCGCGAACCTCGGCGACGTCGCCGGACGGATCGGCTTCGCCGCGGCCGGCGAGCCCGTGTGGTGCTTCGTCGCCGGCCCCCTGATCCGGATCGCGATCACGGGCATCGGGCTGCAGCTCTGTCACCCGTGGCGTCCGCGCTTCGTGCTGCGCACCGAGCGCGTGCGCGCGTGGCTCGTGTACGCGGGCAAGACCACCGCGAGCCAGGCGCTCCAGCACTTCTACAACAACGTGAGCTACCAGATCGTCGGGTTCTACTTCGGCGACGCGGCGGTCGGCACGTATCGGGTCGCCTACGAGCTGGTGCTGTACCCCGTGAACTTCGTCTCGAACATCGTCGCGCAGGTGGCGTTCCCGGCGTTCGCGCGGATGTCGGCCGTGCGCGACCAGCTCGCGGCGCAGTTCCGCCGGTTCAGCCGGCAGAACCTCGCGATGACGCTGCCGATCCTCGTCGTGATCGTCGTCGGCGCCAACGATCTGCTCGCCGTGTTCTTTCCGCGCGTGCACGACGGCGAGGTGGTCGCGCGGATCCTGTGCGTCGTCGGGATGTTGCGCGCGGTCGACTGCCTCTACCTGCCGCTGCTCGACGGGCTCGGGCTCGCGGGCCGGAACCTGATCGTCGCGATCGTCGCCGCGCTCGTGCTCGCGGGCTGCGACGTCGCCGCGTCCGAGCTGCTCGGCCCGTCGCTCGGGTTTCGCGCCGTCGCGATCGGGCGCGTGGTCGGCTATCCGCTCGTGATCGCGCTGCACGCCTGGTTCGCGCTCGGCCAGCTCGGGCTGCCCGCGCGGACCTACGTGCGCGACCTCGTGGGCATCCTCGCGTGCGGGATCATCGCGATCGGCCCGGGGCTCGCGATCGAGCTGCTCGCCCCCGGGCTCGCGCCGGCGATTCGCTTGCCGATCGTCGCGGTGGTGTCGATCGTGGGGGTCGCGCTGGCGCTGGACCGCTTTCAAGGCCTCGGCATCGGCGCTATCCGGCGCGAGCTGCGCACCAGCTAGCGCGCAGATCTTGCGGGCGGGGGCAGATCGGGGCGCACCAGGCGCGCCCAACGCACCAGCTCAGAGCACCGTGCGCACGATCAGGACGTTGCGATCGGCGTGGTTGGACACCTTGCTGGCCGTCGTTCCCAGCAGGCGATCGATCCCGCTGAAGCCGTGCGAGCCGATCACGATCAGATCGGCGTCCTGCTCGCGCGCCGCCCGGCAGATGCCGTCCCACGGCACCGCGACCATGATGCTGTAGCGCTCGATCAGCTCGGGCCGGACGTCGCGCGCCAGCTGGCGCAGCTCGGTCTGCGCGTTCTCCTGGAGGAAATCCTCGAGCCGCTGGTCGGTGAACTTGAAGATCTCGCGGGGGACCTCGGGCGCGGTGCCGATGGTCCGGAACAGCACGAGCTTGGCGCCGGTCAGCTCGGCGAGCCGGACCGCGCTGGCGAGCACCTGCGGGGCGCGCGGCGACGAGTCGAGAGCTACCAGGATGCGCTTCATGCCTCGAACCAGCTACACGGATCGCGCCAGGTCAGCGACAGCAGGTCGGGAGCTCGCTCCGGATCGCCGCGAGGGTCAGCGAGAGCTTGCGGAGCATGTCGTGCTCGCTGGCGATGATGACGCGGTGGGGATGCCCGGCCCACGCGAGCTCGATGCG
>JAPLLF010000305.1 GCA_026387715.1 Pseudomonadota bacterium | reverse complement strand
TCCGCGACGGGCTCACCGGCCTGTTCAACCGTCGCTACACGCTCGAGCAGCTGGCCGACGGCATCACCCGCGCGATCTCGCTGGGCGAGCACCTCGCGGTCGCGCTCGTCGACCTCGACTTCTTCAAGCGGATCAACGACGACCACGGCCACCTCGTCGGCGACGCGGTGCTGCGCGACTTCGGCAAGCAGGTCACGCACCACGTCCGCGCGACCGATCTGGCCGGCCGCTACGGGGGCGAGGAGTTCGTCGTCGTGCTGCGCGGCGCGACCGCGATCACCGCGAAGCTCGTGCTCGAGAAGCTCCGCGCGTTCTTCCACGCGCGCGACTTCGGCCAGCTCCCGCGCTACGCGTTCTCCGCGGGCATCGCCGAGCTGGGCGTCGACGGCGGCGAGGTGGTCGACCTGCTCGGCGCGGCGGACAAGCGGCTGTACGAGGCCAAGCGGCTCGGCCGCGATCGCACCGTCTAGAGGTCGCGTCTGGTCCCCGCCGGGGGACACTCGACCCGGCAACCCCGGTAGCCGGCGCCTCCACGTCCGTCGATGAATGAACCTAAGTATTCGAAACGCTTTGGGTTCCGATCGGCACGCCGCTTGATCATGGAAGCCCCATGCGGACCGTTACCCTCGCGCTCGTGACCCTCGGCGCTGCTCTCCTGCCCCTGATCGGCTGTGCCGATGCGGGGGACGTCACCGACGACGACGCCGACGGCCTCGCTCCGCTGCCCGAGGCCGGCAAGGAAGACGGCCAGTATCGCAAGGGCCTCCCCGTCAACGTCGATGCCTCGCGCACCGGCGTGTGGACCGTGAAGAACCAGTGGCAGGACACGACGACCACCGACGCCCAGAAGGCCGGCATGGCGTGGCCGGTCGACAGCAAGCTCACGTGGGACGAGAAGTACGCCGCGTGGGTCGGCTCGCTCGAGTGGATCGACGGCGTCGATGGCTACAGCAAGACGGTCAAGCTCACGACGCCGTGGGGCAAGACGTTGCCGTCGCCGGTGCTCGAGTGCGCGGAGATGGCGCTGTTCCTCCGCGTGACGTTCGCCGCCTGGTACCAGCTGCCGCTGCAGCTCGAGGCGATGGACGGCGGCAAGCTCGTCTACTTCGGTCACTTCGGCGTGCGCACGGCGGCGGGTCGCTACCCCGACGCGCCGGAGTATGCGGTCCGCTACAAGGACTACTCCAACACCAACTGGCAGGCGCAGTGGCCGAGCGACTCCGCGCTGCGCAAGCGCCGCGTCGCGGGCGGCGAGGACAACCAGAACGAGCTCCGCGAGGGCGCCGTGTTCGGCGAGTACCTCGACCAGATCCACGTCAACAAGCGCGCCGCGCACTTCACGATCATGGTGCTCGACTACCTCGGCTCGATGAACCTCGCCGACAGCGCGAACACGTTCAACCTCGTCCCCGAGTCGGTGCGGTCGGGCGACGTGCTGCTCGAGCGCTGGCAGAAGAACGGCATCGGCCACACGCTCGTCGTCAAGGACGTCACGACGATCGGCGAGGGCAACTACGACGTCACCACGATCTCGGGCTCGATGCCACGCCGCCAGGGCAAGCAGCAGTCGGGCATCGCGTCGAAGGGCTACTTCACGAGCCAGTACACCGGCGGCGAGGGCATGAACTTCGAGGGTGACCTGTACGCCAAGCTCGGCGGCGGCCTCAAGCGGTTCCGCGTCGCCAAGCCGCGGAACGGCTTCTGGACCAACACGTGGATGGCCGGCGACGAGGCGCACTGGATCAACTCGACCGACGTCGCCCGCATCGGCGCGCGCCCCGCCCGCTTCGAGTCGATCCTCGGTCAGGTCTCGCCCGAGCAGCAGAAGACCGAGCTGCTCGCGCAGATCACCGACGCGCGCCGCCACCTGACGAACTATCCCGCCTCGTGCTCGGCGCGCGAGCGCCGCGAGGACGCGTTCCGCGACCTCTACGACATCGAGGAGCGCGCGTTCGGGCGCACCCGCGGCCAGGTCGACGCCGACTACCGCGACCTCGAGGACTACGTGTTCGCCGAGCTGGAGTATTCGCAGAGCAAGACGTGCTGCTGGAACTCGACGACGGCGGCGATGCACGACATCGTGCTGGCCGAGGCCAAGGCCGAGGAGGCCGCCGCCGAGGCGAACATGACGTGCGTCGCGCCGGTGGTGTTCCGCGCGCAGGCCGACGGCTACGCGCGCTGGGCGACCTACGCGGCGTCGATCGGCCGCGCCGCCGAGTGGAAGGCGTGGAGCGAGGACGAGCCGTGCGCGCAGCGCGCGACGCCGGCCGACGTCGTGTCGGCGAGCGAGGCGACGAACTACTGCGAGCTGACGCCGTAGTCGCTACGGCAGCGTGCTGGTGCCGGTGAGCTCGACGTTGTCGACGCGCCAGGTGCCCGCCGCCAGCTCCGCCCCGTAGCCGTAGATCCGGAACTCGACCGCGCCGGCCACCGACGCGAACGCCGCCGGGAGGTCGACGCCCTCGTTGGTCCGCGTGAGATCGTCGTCGGGGATGGTCACCGCGACGAGATCCGCGGCGAAGCCATCGAGGCTCGACCGGATCGCGAACCCGAGCGGGCCCGACAGCGAGCGGCGCTCGTCGAGCTCGAGCCGCGTCAGGTGCAAGGTGCGCCCGAGCGCCGGCGTGACCGTGAACGCGAAGTAGTCGGTCGTCAGCAGCGCGAGCTGGCTCCAGCCCTTGCCGGCGAACGTGTCCGCCCCGGCGACCGAGGCGACACCCGCGCCGCGCGACATCACCGGCATGCCGGCGAGCCCCCACGAGCTGTCGGCCGCGACGGTGGCCTCGCTGCCCAGCGCGCCGGTGAACGTGAACCGCGTGAGCGGCTCGATCGCGCAGGTCGCCGAGCAGCCGTCCCCGGCGGTGCGGTTGCCGTCGTCGCACGCCTCGCCGATCTCGCGGACGGCGTCGCCGCACGACACGACCTCCGCCTCGCACACGCGCCCGACGACGAACGACGTGATGTTGCAGTTGGTGTCGTTCCACTCCGACGCGGCGTTGACCAGATGCAGGCACTCGCCGTTGCCGCCGAAGTTGACGTCGTCGTCGGGCTGCCCCGGCTCGTAGTGCGTGAAGCTCTGCGCCTCGCCGGTCACCCACGCGAACACGGCGTCGGTGTCGTTGGCGTCGTCGAGCCCGCCGATCCACGGGTTCTGCGCGGCGTTCTGCGCGGCGTGGACGGCGACGTCCTCGCCCGCGGACGTGATCGTCGCGAGGTGCGCGCCGACCGTCGTGCACGCGGTCTCCGCGTCGGCCCACGTGGTGAGGTCGTCGTCGAAGCCGACGTAGCAGTGGCCGGTGGCCGGGTCGACGGCGAAGTGATCGCCGCCGGGGAACTGCGCCGCGTTGCACACGCGGCCGAGCACGCACTGCGACGTGCAGCCGTCGAGGTCGGTGCCGCCGTTGTCGCACTGCTCGGCGCCGACCCTGAGGTTGTCGCCGCAGATCGGGGTGCACACGCTCGGCGAGGTCCCGGTGCAGGCGTAGCCGGTCTCGATGGCGCAGCCCGCGTTGCAGCCGTCGCCGGCCGTGCCGTTGCCGTCGTCGCATGCCTCGGGAGCGACCTTGGCGCCGTCGCCGCACACCGGGGCGACCGTGCCGGTCAGGGTGACGGTGCCGACGTCGGTGAGCAGGCCGTCGCTGATCGTGTAGTCGAACGACGCGCTCGCCGCGGTCGCGGTGACCGTGACGGTCGCGCCCGCGAGCGTCGCGGTGCAGTTCACGAGGTTGCCGACCGCGACCACCGAGACCGCCGGGCCGTCGACGTCGCTGTCGTTCGCCAGCAGCGCGCTGGTCGGGATGGCCGACGGCGTGCCGATCTGCACCCCGCGCGCGTCGTCGACCGCGACCGGCGCGTCGTTGACCGGCGTGATCGTCACGGTGACGTGCGCCGTCGTGGACAGCGTGCCCGCGGTCATCGTGTAGTCGAACCCGCCGGTGCCGAAGAAGTCCTGATCGGGCACGACGGTGATCGCGGTCGCGCCGACCGTCGCGGTCAGGTGCGAGGCCGTGCTCGTCGCGGTGATCGTCGGGGTCGGGCCGTCGACGTCGGTGTCGTTCGCGAGCAGCGTGGCGAACGGGATCACGAGGGTGATGTCCTCGGCGGTGGTCGCGGTGTCGTCGACCGCGACAGGCGGATCGTCGACCGGCGTGACCGTCACCGTGACGTCGGCGGTGTCGGTCGCGAGGCCGTCGCTCACGGTGTAGGTGATCGTCATCGTCCCGAAGAAGTCCTTCGGCGGCTCGTAGGTGACGGTGCCGGCCGCGACGGTGACCGTGCCGTTGGTGCCGGTGGCCGCGGTGACGACCAGCGTCTGGCCGTCGGCGTCGGTGTTCGACGGCGATCGGCGGATCGTTGACGTTGCTCACGGTCAGCGTGACGTTGCCCGTGTCGGTGTCGGTGCCGTCGGTCACCAGGTAGGTGAACGCGGCCGGCCCGCTGTAGTTCCCGGTCGGCGTGAACGTGATCGTCGTGCCGACCAGCGTGACCGTGCCGTGGGTCGCCCCGGCCACGGCGACCACGGTGAGCGGGTCGCCGTCGACGTCGGTGTCGTTCGCCAGGACCATCGCGGCCGGCAGTACGAGCGCGAGGTCCTCGGCGGCGGCGAACGAATCGTCGACGGCGATCGGCGCGTCGTTCACGGGATCGATGGTCACGTCGATCGTCGCGACCGCCGTCGTCGTGCCGTCCGAGGCGGTGGCGGTGAACGCATCGACGCCGTGGTAGTTCGCCTCCGGCGTGTACGTCAGCATCGCGCCGGCGAGCGTCGCGGTGCCGTGGGCCGGCGTGCCGAGCGTGATCGTCACGGGATCACCATCGGGGTCGGTCGCGACGACCGCGCGCGACACCGGCGTGTCCTCGTCGGTGATCAACATCAGCGCGGCGACGGTCGGGGGATGGTTCGCGTCGACGACCGGCGCGTCCGGCTTCGGGGCGCCGTCGTCACCACAGGCGACGAGGAACGTGAGCAGCGTGGCTACGAGGCGGCGGGGTCGAAGGCTCATCGCCGCCGAGATATCACGGCACGATCGACAGCGTCTTGACGAATTCCTCCGCCCGGCCGAGCAGCGGGCTGCCCGGGGTGGAGAGGACCTGGATCACGAGGTACTGGTTGGCCTTGGCGAGGAACACCATCCATGCCTTGCCCGCGGCCTTCTGCGTGTGGCCCGAGCCGGTGGCGATCGGGACCTCGCCCGAGAACTCGATGGTGCGCCCGGGTGCCCCGGCGATGGTCTCGTCGGTCGCCTTGTCGAGCTTGAGCTGCATCGCCGCGATCGAGTCGTTCTGCGAGCGGTCGAAGGCGGCCTTGATCAGCTCGGGCGTGACCGCCCCGGGCTTGGCGAGCTCGCCAAAGCTGGCCACCGACAGCTGCAGCGCGCCGACCTGGCCGAACGGAAACGACACCGTCGTCGAGTTCATGTTCTTGTGATCGGGGGTCGAGATCGGGAACTCGGTGACGTCGGGCGTGTCCTTGACGTCCGGGCCGCCGACGACGTCGAGCGTGAACGCGCCCTTGTCGCCACGCACCTGATACTGCTTGCCGGTCGGCGTCGCCTTGTCGACGAGCTCGACGACCGTGAGCTGCGGCGACTTGCCGACGAGCTTCTCGCCCGGGTTCACGACCGGCGCGGCCGATCCGGAGCCCGACCCCGAACCCGTTGGCACCACGGCCACCGGCGGGGTCGCGGACGATCCAGATCCCACCTGGGAGTCCGCGGGCTTCTTGCCGCAGGCCGCGAAGGCGAGGCACGCGACGACGAGCGAGATGATCGATAGGCGCTTCACGCGCACACGGTACCAAAACTCGTTAGCTTCGGTCGCGATGACAACCGCCACGATGATGGACGTGCCGCTGACGATCGACCAGCTGATCGATCGCGCGGAGCGATGGATGGGGGACGCCGAGGTCGTGTCGCGCCGGCCCGACCGGAGCCTGCACCGCACGACCTACCGGGCGATCGCGCAGCGCGCGCGTCGGCTCGCGCGCGCGCTCGTCGGCGCCAAAATCCGGCCCGGCGATCGCGTCGCGACCCTGATGTGGAACCACGCCGAGCACCTCGAGGCGTACTTCGGCATCCCGCTCGCGGGCGGCGTCACCCATACGTTGAACCTCCGGCTGCACCCGGACGAGATCGCCTATATCGCCAACGACGCCGGCGATCGCATCCTGCTCGTCGACGACGTCCTCTACCCGCTGTACGAGAAGGTCGTCGCGAGCGGCGCGCGGTTCGAGCGCGTGGTCGTCGTCGGCTGCGCGCGCGATCAGTACGAGGCGCTGCTCGCGGACGCTCCGGACGACGCCATGCTGCCCACGCTCGCCGAGACGGACGCGCTCGGCACCTGCTACACGAGCGGCACCACCGGCAAGCCCAAGGGCGTCGTGTACTCGCACCGCTCGACGATGCTCCACACGATCGTGATGCTCTCGCCCGACACGCTCGGCCTGGGCCGCGCCGACACGATCATGCCGGTCGTGCCGATGTTCCACGTCAACGCGTGGGGCCTGCCGTTCGCCGCGGCGATGACCGGCGCCAAGCTGGTGTTCCCCGGCCCGTACCTCGACGCCGCGAGCCTGCTCGAGCTGCTGGCGGGCGAGCGGGTCACGATCGCGGCCGGCGTGCCGACGATCTGGCTCGGCATCCGCGAGGCGCTCGACGCCGCGCCCGGCAGGTACGCGCTCGCCCCCGGCCTGCGCATGGTCGTCGGTGGCTCGGCGGCCCCCGAGCAGCTGATCCGTGACTTCGATCGCCTGGGCATGACGCTCCTCCACGCCTGGGGGATGACCGAGACGTCGCCGATCGGGCTGGTCTCGCGCGTGCCGCCCCAGCTCGCCGACGCCGACGAGGCGCTGCGCTACCAGCTCCGTGCCAAGCAGGGCGTGCCGCCGCCGCTCGTCGACGTCGTGGTGCGCAACGAGGCCGGCGAGGTGGCGCACGACGACCGCACGAGCGGCGAGCTGCTCGTGCGCGGCCCGTGGGTCAGCGGCGCTTACGTCGGCGGCCACTCGCCGGACCGGTGGACCGCCGACGGCTGGTTCCGGACCGGCGACGTCGCCCGCGTCGACGCGTACGGGATCGTGCAGCTCACCGACCGCGTCGCGGACCTGATCAAGAGCGGCGGCGAGTGGATCGCCTCGGTCGAGCTCGAGAACGCGCTGATGGGCCACCCCGCGGTCCGCGAGGCGGCGGTGATCGGCGCGCCGCATCCGAAGTGGAGCGAGCGTCCGATCGCGGTCGTGGTGCTCAAGCCGGGCCAGACCGCGACCACCGACGAGCTGCGCGCGTTCCTCGCCGTCAGGTTCCCCAAGTTCTGGGTCCCCGACGCGGTCGAGCTCGTCGAGGCCATCCCGCGGACGTCCGCGGGCAAGTTCAAGAAGACCGAGCTGCGCGACACCTACCGCCAGTACTTCGACAGCCTGGCCTGACCGCCACGGTGATGCCACCCGTGCTCGCCGCAGCGCGGGCCGGGCGCGACCGGCGGCGCGACGATCGCGGGCTGGTCGGCGTCCTCCGCGACGTCCACGTCCGCGTCCTCCGCGGTCGCGTCGGCGTCCTCGTCCACCTCCGTGGCGTCCACGTCCTCCGCGGTCGCGTCGGCGTCCTCACCATCCTCACCATCCTCACCGTCCGCATCGCCCGCGGGATCGGCGACCGGATCGTCGACGTCGTCGATCGCGTCCTCGACCGGCGCGGGCGCGGGCTGGCTGCGCAACCCGACGAGCGCGGCGAGCCGCTGGTACGAGTTCTGGGTCGCCGCGCCGCTGCCGCACGTGCGCTCCCCGTCCTCGCCGCACGGCGCGTCGACGTCGATGAACCGCCGCGCACCGCAGCGGTCGAGGAAGTAGCTCATGATGTCGCCGCAGTAGTACGTGTGATCGAGCCCGAGGGCGTGCGCGACCTCGTGCGCGGTCACCGAGCACAGGTTCTCGACGTCGCGCTCGCCGGTGCCGACCTGCGAGAACACGTAGACCACCGCGTCCGGGATCACCGAACCCGAGTACGGCCCGACGCCGTTGGTCGTACGATCGTCGCCGCCGAGCAGCGACGCCTTGCCACCCACGACGGCGGTGATGTAGGTGCCGGTCGTCGGGCGGTGGTCGACGATGTCCACGCGGAACGGCGCGTAGTGCGCCTTCACGCAGGCGGTCGTCGCCGCCCACACGCGATCACCGCCGCCGAACGCGGGGATCGTGGCCCCCGTCTCGGCGTCGATGTGGCCGCCACGATTCAGGAAGACGGTGACGTCCGCCGACGCGATGGCAGCGGTGCCGGTGACCGCGGTGACCAGGAGCAACGCAAGCAGGCTTCGCATGCGGAGTGGACACCCGCGCACGGTCCCGCATTCGATCCGCGCTTGTTACGGTTTGTGAAGCTTGCGGCCGACGAAGTCGATCGACGTGATCGCGAGCTGGACCGGTGAATACCGCGCGAAGCACGGATCGACGGTCATCTGCTCGACGGCCGCGACCCGCTCGGGGAGCGCCCGCGACGTGTCGCTCTCGATCACGAAGCCCGCCGCTCGCGCCATCTGGGTGAAGTCCACCGCGCGGAGCCGGTTCTGGTAGAGGAAGGAGTTGTTCCACTTCGCCCAGGCGGCCTCCGAGTACTGCAGGTAGTGCAGCTGGTCGATCCGCGGGTCGGTGTACGCGTAGTGATCGCCGCAGTTCACCGAGTGGAACACCAGGCCACCTGGCTTGAGGATCCGCATCGCCTCCGTGAAGCAGGCGGCGATCACCGGGCCGGGCACGTGCTCGAGCACGCTGTTGGAGAACACCACGTCGAGCGAGCCGCCGATCAACCGCGTGTCGGTCGCGTCGCTCGGCGCGTGATACTCGATGGCGCCGTCGGTCGCCGCCTCGATCGACGCGCCGGCCGCCAGCTTGTCGTGCACGCGCGCGAGCCGCGTGCGCACGGTCGCCTCGTCGACGCCACCCGCCGCCGCGATGCGCGGCACGTGCGTGGCCAGGCGCTCGGCGAGCGCGAGCGTCTTCTCGGGCTTGAGGTGGCGCGTGAGATCCACCGTGTGGATGCGCCTGGTCCCGACGAGGAACAGGCAGAGGGGGAACGTCGGGTACCACCCCGTCCCCATCTCCATCATCTCCGCGTCGGCGAACGCGACCTTGGCGGTCCGCAGGTTGCCCATCATGATCGCCCAGTCGTCGACCTTCATGTCGCACTCGGCGTTGAAGTTCGACAGTCCTCCACCGCGCTGCTGCAGCAGGTAGTGAAGCTGGTAGCCTCCCGGGACGTAGCCGAGGACCTTCTGGATCGCTCCCTTGACGCGCCAATCCATGCGCGGCGTCATATCACGCCGTCGCGTCGTCGCGTGGCGAGCGCCACGACGGGATCAGCGGGTGAGCGTCAGGGCTCGCCCTGGTCGAGCTCGGTCACGGCCGTCCACACCCACTTGCCCGCCTGCTTCTTGAACACGGCCGACGGGAACGGCCCGTAGAAGCTGCCGTCGGTGTTGTAGACCCACACCTCGGTCTTGGACTTGGCCAGCGCGTACCACTTGGCCCACTCGCAGTTCTCGGGGTTCTTCATCGCGTCCTCGGCGGCCTTGCACGCGAACATCGGCATGATCTTCGTGAGCATGTACGGGCCGCCGGCCTTGTCGCTGAGCGCGCGCACGGTGCTCCGCGTGATCAGGCGCTTACCGACGGTGACCCCGCCGGCCGGGAACGCCGCGAAGAACCCACCGTCGAGGAAGACGTACTGCGTGATCCACGTGTTGATCGCGGCGCGCGCGTCGGTCGGCACGTGGGCGAGCTCACCGGTGGCCCACTCGGTGCCCGGCTCCGCGGAGGCCGCCGGGGTGGGCTTCGTCGCGGGCGGGGCCGGCTTCGTCGCAGCCGGGGCCGCGGGGCACACCTGCTTGACGGCGATCTTCGACTCCCACACCTTGCGGTCCGCGCTGAACACGCGCGCGGTGACCGTGAAGCTGGCGCACGGCTGGTAGTCGTCCGCCGGCGCGAGCTGCGTCGAGAAGTCGACGGTCTTGCCGATCGGGCCACCGTGCGTGAGCGCGTCGGGCGCGTCCGTGGAGATCTTGGCGTTCAGGTCGGCGGTGCCGGTCCCCGCGGTCAGGTGGATCGCGCAGGTGATGGGCTTGTCGAGCTTGCGCTGATCGGGAGTCGGAACGACCGTCTCGACCTTGTCCCCGACGACGACGCCACACAGGACCTGGGCCTTGACGGCCTCGGCGTGGGCCACGTCCACGCTGGCCAGGAGGAGGAGCGCGGCGACCGTGGGCTTGAAGACCATGATGCTCGGACGGTACCGCAGCCCGGATGTTCAAGTCGGGCCTGGCAAGCGCTCGATGAACGGGACATCCGTTCGCCCGCAGGTGGCGAGCAGCCGGCGAAGGATCGCCGTCTGCAGGACGGCATCACCGGCCGCGCCCAGCGGATAGCCGAGGCGATACGGCACCTCCAGAACACGCGGTGGTCCGACCTTCGCGGTGATCTCGGGCAACATGGAGATCGACGCGGTCACGATCCCACACCGCTCGAGCTCCGCCTGGACCAGACCGACCGTCTGGTGACAGAACGGTCAAACAGGCACCAGCAGCGCGAGATCGACCTCGTCGTTCACGAGCAGCTGGGTGGCCTCCGGCGCGCTGCGCTGGACCAGGCGGCCTGGCGCGGTGATCGAGCCCATGAACGACAGGTGCCGCGGCGCGACCTCGCCGAGCGTGCCATCGACGACGAGCTCGTGGAGCCGATCGAGCGGCAGCGCGAGGTTGCGATCGGCCTCGATGCCCGCGTGATCGAACGAGGCGCTGCGATGGAACTCGCCGAGCGAGGCGAGCTCGACGTCGCCCGGGATCACGCGAAACGACCAGTCGCCCCCGCGCACCCCGTCGTCGAACGGCACGTCGCCCGCGGCGACCAGGCCGGCGGTCGTCACGACCGCGACCCGACAGGCCGACAGCGGCTTGCGCAGGATGGCGAGCGGGGTCGGCGAGA
>JAPLLF010001195.1 GCA_026387715.1 Pseudomonadota bacterium | reverse complement strand
TGAACGGGGGTCTTACTCACAACCGTCGCAAGACGGTAGAAGGTTAGATCTACCAATGAAGCTCGGGACGCTGCTCCTGCGCAACGCCGCGATCGGGCTCTCGCAGCTCGAGTCGGCGCTACGCAACCAGGTCCTCTACGGGGGGCGGCTGGGGACCAACCTCGTCGAACTCGGCTACATCGACCTCGAGGTGCTGGCGAGCTACCTCGCCGAGATGTCGGGCCACGCGGTCGCGACGCCGGCGCTGCTCGACGCCGCCGATCCGGCGCTGGTCAAGCGGCTCCCGGCCGACGACGCGCACCGGCTCCGGGCGATCCCGCTCGGCCCGACCGCATCGGATCACGCGGTCGCGGTCGCGTTCGTCGATCCGACGGACACCGCGGCGATCATGGCCGTGGCCGACAAGCTCGGCGCGAACATCACGCCGTACGTCGTGCCCGAGCTCCGCGCGCTGTACTACCTCGAGAAGCTCTACGGCCTGCCGCGGCTCGCGCGGTTCATCCGCTCGGGGCGCGGCGACGGCGATGGCACGGGGCTGATCCCGGCGGCGGCGACGTCGGGGCCCACCACCGAGGAGAACCCCGACAACCCCGACGAGCGGCGGCGCGCGCAGCCCGCCGGGGGCATGGTGATGCCGCCGCCGTTCACGCTGCAGCCGCGCGGGCGCCGGCCGTCGCAGCTGCCGATCTCGACGACGCTCGCGCCGACGACGACGTATGCCGCGGCGTGCGAGCAGATCGACCGCGCGCAGCAGCGCGATCACATCGGGGACGCGTTCGTCGCCTACGCCCGGGGCCGCTGCGACGCGCTCGCCGTGCTGATCGTTCGCGACGGCAACGCGCTCGGCTGGCGGGCCTGGCTCGCGCCGCCCACGACCCCCCACCTGGCGATCGAGGAGCTGTCGTTGCCGCTCGGCGGCGCCTCGTCGCTCCAGTCCGCGCACGACGCGGGACAGGTGTTCGCCGGCGAGCCCCCGTCGACGGCGCGCCCGATCGAGCGCCAGCTGTGGGCGGCGCTGGGCACGCTCCCCGAGCCGACGGCGGTCGCGGTGATCCCGGTGCTCGTGAAGTCGCGCGTGGTAAATCTGGTGTACGCGCACGCGCTCGTCGGCCCGATGCCCAGGGCGGTCGTCGACGAGCTCGTCGAGCTCGCGCAGCGGGCGGCGACGGCCTACCTGCGGCTGATCCGCGTCGCCCGCGGCGTGTAGTGCACGCGTCGACCCACTACCTGGCGTTCGCCGTGGCCTACGTGCGCGGCGCGTTGCGCGACGCGGTGCCCGCGGACGTCGACGACGCGGCGGTGCTCGCGCGCGGCGCGGCGGCGGGGCTCAAACTCCACCGCTTCAAGCGCACGGAGCTCGCGCGGATCCGCCCCGTGCTCGGGGCGCTGCGCGGGTTCGGCGTCGAGGCGCTCGTCGATCTCGGCTCGGGGCGCGGCGCGTTCGTGTGGCCGCTGCTCGAGGCGCTGCCGGCGCTGCGCCTCGTCGCGGTCGACCTGCTGCCGTTTCGCGCGAAGCTGTTCGCGGACGTCGCGCGCGGCGGCCTCGATCGCGTCGCCGCGGTGCGCGCCGACATCACCCGCCTGCCGTTCGCCGATCGCAGCGCCGACGCGGTGACCGCGCTCGAGGTGCTCGAGCACCTGCCGGGGGACGGGCCCGAGCGCGCGGTGCGCGAGGCGATGCGGGTCGCCCGCACCGTCGTGATCGCGAGCGTGCCGTCGCACGCCGACGACAACCCCGAGCACGTGCAGCTGTTCGATGGCCCGCGGCTCGAGCGCATGTTCCACGCGGCCGGCGCGCGCCGCGTGACGATCGAGCACGTGCTCAACCACATCGTCGTCGTCGCCACCGTCGCCACGTTCGCCACCTCCGGGCCCGCGTGAACGAGGCGATCCACAAGTACCCGCGCACGCGGCACCTCGAGGGCTCGCGCCTGCAGCCCGGCGACGAGGACCTCACGCAGGAGCCGCTCGCGTCGCTGCGCGGGCGCTTCTGCGTGATCGAGGAGAAGCTCGACGGCGCGAACGCCGGCATGGCGATCGGCGCGGACGGTCGGCTCCGCTTGCAGAGCCGCGGCCACGCGCTCGTCGGCGGCGCGCGCGAGAAGCACTGGGACCTGTTCAAGCAGTGGGCGCGCGCGCACGAGGCCGCGCTCGTCGATCTCCTGGCCGGCGGGCTCGTGCTGTACGGCGAGTGGCTCTACGCCAAGCACACGGTGTTCTACGACGAGCTGCCGCACTACTTTCTCGAGTTCGACATCCGCGACGCCACCGGCGCGTTCTGGTCGACCGCGCGCCGCGCGGCGCACCTCGCCGGCTCGCCGGTGCGCGCGGTGCCGGTGCTGTGGGCGGGCATCGTCGACGATCCGACCGCGTTGCCGGCGCTCGTGGCTCGCTCGCTCTACAAGTCGCCGCGCTGGCGCGACCGCCTCGCCGCCGCGGCCGCCGACGCGCACCTCGATCCCGCGCGCGCGGCCCGCGAGACCGATCCCGACGACGCCAGCGAGGGCCTCTACATCAAGGTCGAGGACCCGACGACGGGCGTCGTGATCGATCGGTACAAGTGGGTGCGCGCGAGCTTCTTGACTGCCGTCGTCGACTCCGGGAGCCACTGGCTCGCCCGTCCGATCGTCGCCAACCGGCTGGCCGACGGCGTCGAGCTGTTCTAGAGGAGATCGACCCAGATCTCGTCGCCGAGCTCGCCGCGCCGCGTGATCGGGTAGCGCCGGAGCTCGAGGCCGGGCGAGGCCGCGCACGCGCCGGTGTGGACGTCGAACCCCCAGCCGTGCCCCGGGCAGACGATGCGCGAGCCGACGAGCTCGCCATCGCACAGCTCGACGTCCTCGTGCGGGCACACGCCGGGGACCGCGACGAGCTGGCCGTCGACGATCGTGACGATGACCGGCCACGTCACGCCGATGACCCGGAACGGCCGGAGCTCGCCGGCGGCGACGTCGGCCAGGCGACAGACGAACACGCGCAGCGCCACCGCTAGCTCCGCCCGCGGTTCTTCGGATCGAACCGATCGCGCAGGCCATCGCCGAGCAGGTTGGCGGCGATCACGACCCACATGATCGCGAGGCCGGGCACCAGCGCGTAGTGGGCGAACCCCTCCTTCCACAGGAACGTGCGCGCCTGATCGAGCATCGCCCCCCAGGTGTAGTCGATCTGCGGGCCGATGCCGAGGAACGCGAGCGACGCCTCGACGAGGATGAGGCCACCGAACGCGAACGTGACCTGCACGAGGACCGGCCCGAGCAGGTTCGGCACCAGGTGCTTCCACATGATGCGCCGGTTCGAGGCCCCGAGCGCGACCGCCGCGGCGACGTAGTCGCGCTCGCGCAGCGCGAGGATCTGGCCGCGGGCGACGCGCGCGTAGCCGACCCAGCCGTTCAAGCAGAGCGCGGCGATCATCACGCCCAGGCCGGGGCGCGCGACCGTCGCGACCACCGCGATGTTGAGCAGGATCCCGGGGAACGCCATCAGGATGTCGACGACGCGCATCACCACCTCGTCGACGACGCCGCGGAACCAGCCGGCGAGCGTGCCGAGCGTGACGCCGATCGTCGCGGTGATCGCGATGACGATCGAGGACAGCTCGAGCGCGCGGCGGGCGCCGTGGAGCAGCTGCGACAGCGTGTCGACGCCCTTGCTGTCGGTGCCGAGCCAGTGCGCGGCGGACATCGGCGCGAACCGGTGGTCGAGGTCGTAGCGCGCCGGATCGTCGGGCGCGACGAGCGGGCCGACGAGGCCGACGACGACGAACACGCCGAGCATGACCAGGCCGATCCACGCGCTGACGCCGAGCTTCTTCGTCATGCGTTGCGGATCCTCGGGTCCGCGAGGCCGTAGGCGAGGTCGACGAGCAGGTTCACCACGACGTAGATCACCGCGATCACGAACACCGTGCCCTGCACGACCGGGTAGTTGCGCTCGCTGATCGCCTCGAGCATGGTCGTGCCGAGGCCGGGCCGCGCGAACACGTTCTCGACGATGATCGCGCCCGACAGCAGCGAGCCGAACTGCAGGCCCGCGATCGTGATCACCGGCAGGAGCGCGTTGCGCAGCGCGTGGACGAACAGCACCCGGCCCTCGGGGACGCCCTTGGCGCGCGCGGTGCGGACGTAGTCCTCGCCGAGCACGTCCACCATCGACGACCGCGTCATCCGCGCGAGCATCGCCATCAGGTGCGTGCCGACGGCGAACGCGGGGAGCACGAGCGCGGCGGCGCCGACCTCGGTGGGCCCGGGCAGCCAGCCGAGATCGACGAAGAACACGAGCAGGAGGATCGGCGCGAACATCATCATCGGCACCGCGATCCCCGACAGCGCGGTCACCGTCGCGAGCGTGTCGAGCCACGTCCCGCGCTTGACCGCCGCGGCGACCCCGAGCGGCAGCGCGAGCACCAGCGCGACGAGCATGCCCGCGAGCGCGAGCCACAGCGTGTAGGGGAACACGGTCGCGATCCGCGCCGCGACGGTGGGCTTGCCCTTGGGATCCGGGCACTGGTGGCCCAGGCTGCCGTCGACGACGTTGCCGAGGAACATCACGAACTGCGACGGCAGCGAGCGGTCGAGCCCCATGCACTGCTCGATCTTCTTG
>JAPLLF010001141.1 GCA_026387715.1 Pseudomonadota bacterium | reverse complement strand
CCAGCGGCGAGTTGCCCGACGGTGGCGAGCCGCTCGGCGCGGTGCATGTGGGTCTCGAGCCGGCGGAGCTCCGTCAGATCGGAGAAGTTGATGACCCGGCCGATCACCTGATCTCGATCGTCGCGGAGCGGTGACACGGTCACGCCGACGACGAGCGCCCGATCGGTGATCGCGAGATCGGCGCGCCGCAGCTCGCTGGTCATCGTCAGGAGCTTGCCGAGTCCAGGCATCGCCTCGTCGATCGGCATGCCGGGGAGCGAGCCGACCGGGACGTGCAGGATGTCGGACGCCATCTGGTTCGCCGTGAGGATCGTGTCGTCCGGGCTGGTCGTGATGAGCCCCGACGACAGCGAGCGGACGATGTCGCGGTGGAGGCTGAGGAGATCCGCGGCCGCGCGGCGCGTGGTCGCGAGGGTCTCGGCGCCACGCTCGACCTGATCGCCGAACAGGTACGCGAGCGCACCGACGCCGATCAGCGCGGCGGAGGCGACGGCCAGCGTCCGCGCGAGGGCCGCGCCCGGCTGGTCCCACGGATGGAGCTGGGCGGCCATCGGCACGAGCTCGACGTGCGCCCAGGCGAGCACCGCGACCACGAGCAACGTGATGAACGAGCCGATCGTCGCGAGGAGCGCCCCGCGGCGATAGGCGAGGGCACCGGCGCCGACGATCGAGAAGGCATAGAGGAAGCTGTACGGCGACTGCGCGCCGCCCGTGGAGTAGACGAGCAGGGACGTCACCATCACGTCGCTCGCGATCATCCCGCGGGCGACCCGGCGCGGCGCGACGCGCCGCCGCAGCAGCACGCCGAACGCCACGGACGAGCCGTAGGTGACCGCGATCAGGCCGCTCTGGAACCACATCGCGCCTCGCGCGGGCTGGTCGTCGACCGACAGCAGCCACACCGAGAGCAACAGGACGATCGAGACGACGATCGTGCGGAGCAGCAGGATGCGCGAGACCCGGCGCAGCGACTCGCTCGGTGTGGGCGCGCTGTCGATCAGCGAGTCGCCTGGTGCCGGCGCCACCCGATCACGCGAGCGCGTGCGCGGGACCGCGATCGGGCCAGTCGAGGCGGGCATCAGCACTTGATGTTGCCGGCCAGCTTGAAGATCGGCAGGTACATCGCGATGATCAATCCACCGACGACGACGCCGAGGAACGCCATCATGATCGGCTCGATGAGCGAGGTCATCGCGCCGACGGCCTGATCGACCTCTTCCTCGTAGAAATCGGCGATCTTGCTGAGCATCTGATCCATCGCGCCGGTCTGTTCACCGACGCCGATCATCTGGACGACCATCGGTGGGAACACCTTGGTCTCGCCGAGCGGCCCGGCCATGTCGTGACCCTCCGCGATCTTCCCGCGCGACTTCATGATGCCGGCTTGCACGACGCGATTGCCGGCGGTCTTCGCGCAGATGTCGAGGGCATCGAGGATGGGGACGCCCGAGGCGAGCAGCGTGCCGAGGGTGCGCGTGAACCGTGCGACGACGATCTTGCGGAGGAGCGGCCCCATCACCGGCAGCTTGAGGAGCGTCCGATCGATCATCTCCCGGCCGCGGTCGGTTCTCCGGATCGCGGGGATCCCGAACAGGAGGCCGAAGATGACGCCGAGCTCGATGTACCACTTGTTGATGAACGCGTGGCTGATGTTGATGACGACGCGCGTCGCACCAGGCAGCTCGGCGTTGCCCATGTCCCGGTACATCGCCTCGAACGTCGGGATGACCTTCACGAGCATCACGGAGATCACGCCCGCGGCGACCACGAGGACGCCGATCGGGTAGAACATCGCGCTCTTGATCTGGCCCTTGAGCTTCACCGCCTTCTCGATGTAGATCGCGATGCGGTTCAAGATCGTGTCGAGGATGCCGCCGATCTCACCGGCGGCGACGAGGTTGACGTAGAGCTCGTCGAACACCTTGGGGTGCTTCGACAGCGCGTCGGAGAACGTCGCGCCTTGCTCGACGGACGACTTCACCTGGCCGAGGATGCGGGCGAAGATCTTGTTCGGCGTCTGGGTCGACAGGATGTCGAGGCACTGCACGAGCGGGAGGCCGGCGTCGATCATCGTCGCCAGCTGGCGCGTGAAGATCTGCAGATCCTTGGGCTGGACGCCGGAGCCGAACTGGATGGTGATCTGCAGCGCTTCTTTTTTGACGCGCGAGACCGTGAGGCCGTCGTTGCGCAGGCGGGTCTCGACGGTCTCGGCCGAGTCGGCCTCCATCGTTCCCTTGCGCTTCTCGTTGTTGCGGTTGACCGCTTCCCACTCGAACTTGGCCATCCGTTGGTCCTTTCCGGCCTAGCGTCGTGGTGCGGCCGGGCCGGGGGTGCTGCCACCACCGAGGGAGCCGCCCTGGTTCGAGATCATCGTCTTGAGCTCGTCGACCTCACTCGAGTGACCGAGGCACTGGTCGAGCGTGATGATCTTGCGGATGTAGAGATCGCACAACGACTGGTTCATCGTCTGCATGCCGAACTTCGTCTGGCCGATCTGCATCTGCGAGTAGACCTGGTGCAGCTTGTCTTCGCGGATCAGGTTGCGGATCGCGGCGTTGGGGACCATCACCTCGGCGGCGAGCACGCGTCCGGCGCCGCTGGCCTTCGGGATCAGCACCTGGGCGATGACCCCCTCGAGCACGAACGACAGCACCGCGCGGATCTGATCGTGCTGGCCCGACGGGAACACGTCGATCATGCGGTTGATGCTCTGGATCGCGCTGTTGGTGTGCAGCGTGCCGAACGCGAGGTGACCGGTCTCGGCGACGGTGAGCGCCGCCTCGACCGTCTCGGCATCGCGCATCTCGCCGATGAGCACGACGTCCGGGTCCTGGCGCAGGATGTACTTGAGCGCGCGCTTGAACGACATCGAGTCGCGCCCGATCTCGCGCTGGTTGACCAGGCACCCCTTGTGAGTGTGCTGGAACTCGATCTGATCCTCGACGGTCACGATGTGACCGCGGATGTTCGTGTTGATCCGATCGATCATCGACGCGAGCGTCGTCGACTTGCCCGAGCCGGTCTGCCCACACACCAGCACGAGCCCGCGTGGGCGATCGGTGAGCTCGGTGACGATCCCCGGGAGGCCGAGATCCGCGAGCGGGATGATGTTGTACGGCACCAGGCGGAACGCGCCGGCGACGCAGCTCTGCTGCATGTACACGTTCGCGCGAAACCGGGCCATGCCGCGGATGCCGAACGAAAAGTCGATCTCGAGGTCTTCCTCGAAGCGCAGCTTCTGCGCGTCGTTCATGACGGAGTAGCAGAGCGTCTTGGTATCGACCTGCGTGAGCGGATCGGTCTGCAGGCGAACGAGGTCACCGTCGATGCGGAGGCGCGGCGGCGAACCTGCCGTGACGTGAAGATCGGACGCGCCCTTGTCGAGCATCGTCTTGAGGAGCGCTTGAAGATTTAGCGGAGCCACAGGTCCTCTCAGTCATCCACGGTCGTGCGCAAGATCTCTTCTGGCGTCGTCATGCCGGCGAGGATCTTGGCCAGCCCGGCCATGCGCAAACTCTGCACGCCGCCACGAATCATCTCGGTCTTGATCTCCGCGGCCGACGCGCCCTGGAGCACGAGCTCCTTGAGCGGGTCCGTGAACGGCATCACCTCGTAGAGTGCGACGCGGCCCTTGTAGCCGGTGTTGTTGCACGTCGGGCAACCGCGACCCTTCATGATCGTCGCCGTCTTGATCTGCTCCTCGGTCATGCCGAGCTTCGCGAGGGCCTCGGGGTGCTTCTCGTCGGGGGCCTTGCAGTCCGCGCAGATGCGGCGGGCGAGGCGTTGCGCGACGACCAGGTTGACCGAGGCGGTGACGAGGAACGGCTCGATGCCCATGTTGAGGAGCCGCGAGATCGTCGAGGGTGCGTCGTTGGTGTGCAGCGTCGACAGCACCAAGTGACCCGTGAGCGCAGCCTTGACGCCGATCTCGGCGGTCTCGAAGTCACGAATCTCGCCGACCATGATGATGTTCGGGTCCTGCCGGAGGAACGCGCGCAGGGCGGTGGCGAAGTTGAGGCCGATGTCCTCGTGCATCTGCACCTGGTTGATGCCGTGCAGGTTGAACTCGACGGGATCCTCGGCGGTCGAGATGTTGCAATCCGTCGTGTTGAGCTCGGAGAGCGCGGAGTACAGCGTCGTGGTCTTGCCGGATCCGGTCGGTCCGGTGACGAGCACCATCCCGTACGGCTTCTTGATCGCGTACTTGAAGTGATCGAGCGGCCCCTGATCGAAGCCGAGCTTCGTCATGTCGAGCTGGAGGTTCGACTTGTCGAGGAGCCGCATGACGATCTTCTCGCCGAACAGGGTCGGGAGGACCGAGACACGGAAGTCCATCTCGCGGTTCGCGCCAATCTTGAGCTTGATGCGACCGTCCTGCGGGAGCCGGCGCTCGGCGATGTCGAGCGAGGCCATGATCTTGAGGCGCGAGGTGATCGCGTTGCGGAGCTTGAGCGGCGGCCGCATCTCCTCCTGGAGAATCCCGTCGATGCGGAAGCGGACGCGGAAGCTCTTCTCGTACGGCTCGACGTGGATGTCCGACGCCTGCTTCTTGATCGCCGAGAGCAGGATCGCGTTGCACAGCTTCACGACCGGGGCCTCGCCGGCCTGGTTCTCGAGGTCGACGATGTTGACGTCGGCGTCGCCACCGGCGGAGAAGTCGACGTTGTCGACGTCGAACTCGCCGATCATCGAGTCGAGATCGGGCCCCTTGTCGTAGTAGCGCGCGAGCGCGGTCTCGAGGCTCGCCTCGGACGCGACGACGGGCTCGATGTTGTATTGCGTGAGGAACTTGAGCTCGTCGATCGCGTAGATGTTCGACGGGTCGGCCATCGCGACCACGAGCGTGGGGCCCTGCCGACGGATCGGCAGCACCTGATGCTTCTCGCAGATCTCGCGCGGGACGAGCTTGAGGACCGTCGGATCGATCTCGATCTCGGCGAGGTTGATCGATGGCAGCGAGTACTGCTTCGCGACGAACTGCGTGAGCGCTTGATCGTTGACGTAGCCGAGCCGAGAGAGCGTCGCCCCGAGCCTTCGGCCCGTGCGTCGTGCTTCCTCTTGGGCCTGTTGAAGCTGCTGCAGCGAGAGCATCTTCTCGCGGACGAGCAACTCTCCAATACGACTGGCAGGTTCGCCGCGGTGACCCCGACCTTGTTGCCACCCATCGGCGACCCGTTCGCGATCGGCGTTCCACCCGAGTTGAGGATGGAGACCGACAGCGCCACGCCACCCGCTGCGGGATCGTCGTAGGTGATCTCGGTCTTGAGGTTCTGACCGGTCGCCGTGATGTCGACGCGGTAGGTATCCTTGTCGCCGTCGGGGCAGATCGACAGGCCCGCGAACGTGATCGAGGCACGCTGCGAGGCCACCGGCGTCGCGGCGGAGGTCGCGACGGTGTCGTTGCGCGTTCCACCCTCGAGGACGCTATCGTCGGCGCAGTTGAAGGCGGGGCCGGAGTCGACGCTGGCATCGACCCCCTGGGTCGGGCCCGCGACGAGGCACGCCAGCGCACCCGTACCCGTGCCGTCGTCCTGACAGGCGTAGCCGTCCGGGCACTTGGGCTCCGTCGAGCCACACAGGAACGGCTTGGGACCGAGCTTCGGGTCGTAGGCGGTACATGCCCCGACGGAGAGCGAGAGCAGGCCGAGCGAGAGAAGAATCTGAGCGCGCATGAAGACCTCTAGAACCGAATCAATGCCGCTGCACCAGCGTACCCATCACCGACCGTGGGTGCGACGATCCAGCTGAACTCGTCATGCGCGGGCTCCTTGGGAGCGGGCGCGGTGGGCGTGGGCGAGTCGGTCGCGGGGGCCGGACCGGACGCGTGGCGCGCCTTGGCCTTGGAGCCGCGATACCAGAGATAGCCGGCGACGCCCGCGGTCGCCAGGCCGACGCCGAGCGTGACGTTCGACAGCAGCTGGCGTTGCTTGCCGGTGTCCTGCAGCCCCTGGTCGTAGCTATCGAACGGGTGGCACGGCGCGGAGACCCCGGTCATGCAGTTGTTGATGTCGTCGGAGAGCGTCGTCGCGTAGTTGCCGGCCTGGACGTAGAACACGACGGACAACCCGAGGAGCGCCGCGGCGCCGATCGTCGTGCCGTACTTGAGGTAGCGCATCTTGCTCGACTCGGGCGCGACGTCCACCGGACCCTCGGGGCTGGTGATCGGCGCGATGACGGGCTCGTCGTGCTTCTTCTTGTTGAGCGGATCCTCTTCGGTGTCGACCTTCTTGATCTGCGTCGGCGTCGCCGCTGTGCCGCCATCATCGTCGCTCCAGTCGGGATAGTTCCGCGCCGCCGCGTCGGCCTGGATCTCGACCAGGTTCGGGCTGGTCGACTTGCCCGAGCGCGTCACGACCGCGCCGGTTTGGTCCTTGGCCTCGATGTAGTACTGGATCGACTGGCCCCCGATGCGCTGACCGGGGATGCGCGCGACGAGCTCGCGATAGCGCCACTTCATCGGCTTGGAGTAGAACTTGGTGTCGCCCGCGCCGCGGAAGAACAGCGTGACGTTCCAGCCCGAGTCCTCGGGGACCGAGGCGGTGACGTCGAGCGGCTTACCGGGAGGAGCGGCGTCGACGACCACGTGCTGGAAGTCGGTGGCGCTGTACGTGCCGGCTGGCTTGATCTTGACTGGGGGCTTCTCGCCGACGGGCTTCTCGCCGACGGGGGGCTTCTCGCCGACGGGGGGCTTCTCGGCGGGGCCACCGGCGCCGAGCGCCTTGAGGCGGTCGGTGACATCGCCACGCTGCGGCGCTGCCTCGGGCGCCTCCTTCATGAAGCGCTTGTAATAGAGGACCGCGAGGTCGTCCTGCTTGGCTTCCTGGTACGACAACCCGATGTTGTAGAGCAGCAGCGGGTTCTTCGAGAGTCGATACGACTCGAGGAACTTCTCGACGGCGGCTTCGAACTTGCCCTTGTCGAAGAGGACCTTGCCTTCGCCGAACGCCTTCTTGGCCGAGGCCATGTCGGACGCCGACGGTTGCGCGAATGCCGGTTTCGCGACACCAGTCGCGGTGACCGCACCGAGCGCGAGAATGAATGCAGTGATGAGCCGATTCACGTAGGACCTCCGACGACAAGACATGCGTTCACGGGGGACCCCGTGTCGCGGGAGGTCTTTAACGCGATCGTGCGGTCAACGCAACGGTTACGATCAGAACGGATCGACGACCGCGGGCTTCTTCTCCGCTGGCGGCTTCTTCTCGACGGCAGGCTTCTTCACCGGCGTCGGGTCCGCGAACGGATCGACCACGGACTTGGTCGTCGTCTTCGGCGTGGTCTTGGGTTCGACCTTGGGCGTGACCTTGGTCTCGACCTTGGGGGTGACCTTGGCTTCGACCTTGGGCGTGGTCTTGGGCTCGACCTTGGGGGTGACCTTGGCTTCGACCTTGGGCGTGACCTTGGCTTCGACCTTGGGCGTGACCTTGGGCTCGACCTTCACCTCGACCGGCTCGGGCTTCGGCTCGGGCTTCACCTCGACGGGCTCGGGCTTGGTCTCGGTCTTCACCTCGACGGGCTCGGGCTTCGGCTCGACGACCTTGGGCTTCACGTCCTCGATGGGCGCCGCGGCCTTGGCTGCCTTGTCGTCGATCGGGGTCACGAGCGGCTGGGTGGGCGTGGTCGACGGGAGCGGCACCACCGCGGGGGCGGCCGGGGTCGCCAGCAGCACCTTGGCGACGACGAACATGATCGCCAGTCCGCCGAGGAACGCACCGCCGATGATGAGCCACGGCGTGCCCTTCTTCGGTGCCTCGTTGACGACGATCCCGCTCTCGATGGCGGCGAGATCCTGGGCAGAGATGGTGAGGCCAGCGGCGGCGGCACGTGCGGCGGCGATCGCCTTGGTGGCCTTGGCCTCGGCGACGCGGACGCGCTCGTCGGCCTCGCCGTCGTCGAGCTCCCCGACCGCGATCGGCGTCGACGACGCGCGCGCCTTCACCTCGGCGGCCTCGCTCTGCGCACGGGCGGCGCGTTGCTCGGCGTCCTTGATCTTGTCGGCGGCCTGCTGCACCTGGATGCGGAGCTGGCTCACGGTCGCGTCCATCGACGACGAGCCGGCATCAGCGGCGGCGACGGCAGCCCGCGCCACGGCCTCGGCGAGCTTGCCCTGGAGTCCGTCGAGTTGACGGCGGAGCGACTGCTCGCGCGCCTCGCTCTCGCGCATCTGGGTCTCGGTGGCCTTCCAGCGCTGCGCGTCGATCTCGCGGCGGCTGCTGTCCTCTTGCTTCGCCTCGCGCTCGGCCTGGTCCCAGGTGTTGACGTCGACGAGCGTCTGGTTGGCCTTCGCGATGAACTCTTCGAGCGAGGTCTCGACGGCGGGCAGGGCGATCGCGGACTTCGACAGCTGCGACGGCCGCTTCGCGCGGGGCATCTTCATCCCATTGGCCGTCCCATTGGCAGGGGCGACCCCCGACAACGTCGTGCCGGGGTTCGGCGAACTGGTACCCTGCTTCGATTCGACAGCCATCGTGGTTCCTTTGCTTGGCAGGACAGTAGCAGCGATCGCGCGGCGATCGATGCATCATTTGGAGGGGGCGAATCAGGCGCGAGCAGGAAACGGCAGCGTCGTCTTCTCGGACCGTGGCGTCACCTCGACGATCTCGAGATCGTCGTGGAAGATGCGGGCCTCGGCCTCGACGATCTCGGCCGGCAAGAAGCCGTGGTCGATGATCGTGTCGCCGATCCGGCTCCGGTGGTGTGGCCGGCTCCAGTGATCGGCGAGCGCGGCGAGCCACTGCTCGTCCGAGATCAGGTGGCGGTCGCGAAGGAACTCACCGAACCGAACCGGCTCGAGGGTGGCGACGGGGCGCTGGAGGCTGTGGGTTTGCATGGGAATGAACGTGCTTCCGGTAACGAACGTCTAGTCGGTCCACATACCTGATCACTCATCGGGCGTCCAGCAGGAACTGTGATACTGAGCGGCCCATGACGACGCGTCGACCCAGGAACGATACGGGTCACCGCCCGATCGTTCGACGAAACACGATCCGCCTCGCCCCGGATGTCGCCCATCGCGTGCGCACGGGGCACCCCTGGGTCTACCGGGAGGCGCTCGGCCCCCGGCCGCTCTCGCCGGAGGCCGGCACCCCGATCGATCTCGTCGACATGGACGGCGAGTTCGTCGGGCGGGGTCTCTACGATCGCGACAGCACGATCGCTCTGCGCGTGTTCGTCCGAAATCCGGACGTCGCGATCGACGGGGCGCTCATCCGCGACCGCGTCCGCGCGGCGATCGCGCTGCGCAAGCGCATCCTCGACCTCGACGCGCTCCAGGCCGTGCGGCTGATCAACGCGGAGGCCGACGGCCTCCCGGGGATCGTCGTCGATCGGTACGGCGCCTTCCTCGTGGTGCAGCTGTTCACGGCCGCCATCATGGGGCTGCGGGACGAGCTCCTCGACAGCCTCGTGGCCGAGCTCGCGCCCAGGGCGATCTACGAGCAGCGCCGCTACAAGTCGCTCGGCGGCGAGTCGCCGATGCAGCCCGCGGCCGACCTCGTGCGCGGCGAGGCCGCGCCGATCGAGATCGAGGTCAAGGAGGACGACCTGACGTTCGTCATCGACGTCACGTCGCCGCTGTCGACGGGGCTGTTCGCCGATCTTCGCGAGGGGCGTCGGGCCGTGCGCCAGTGGGCGAAGGGCCGCCGCGTGCTCAACCTGTTCTCGTACACCGGGGCGATCTCGGTCTACGCGAAGGCCGGCGGCGCCACCGAGATCTGCGCGGTCGACGTCGCCGCCAAGGCGCACGCTCGGGCGCGTCGCAACTTCAGCGCGTCGGGCTTCGACGCCGAGACCCCCGAGCACATCGTCGGCGACGCCCTCAAGGTCCTCGCCAAGTTCGTCGAGCGCAAGCGCGTGTTCGATCTCGTCGCGATCGATCCCCCCGCGTTCGCGAGCGCCGCGGCGCGCGGGGGCAAGCCGTGGAGCTCGATCCGCGACTACGCCGAGCTGGTCACCGCCACGCTGGATGTGCTCGCCCCCGGCGGCGTGCTGATCGCCGCGTGCTCGACGCACAAGATGTCCGCCGCGGAGTTCGAGCAGGCCCTGGCCGAGGGTGCGATGAACGCGCGCACCCGCCTGCAGATCGTGGATCGCCGCACGCTGCCACCCGACTTCCCGACGCTGCCCGGGTTCCCCGAACTTCGAGCCTGGGGACGCGCTCGACCCATCGGGCAGCGGCTGGAGCGTGTCGACCTCGTAGCGCGCCGCCTCGAGCTCATGCCTCCCGAACCGACCCTCGAGGCCGCCGACGAGCGTGGCGCACGCGCTGGCGAGCGCGGGCAGGGCGATCCCCGGATCGACGAGGTCCTCGTCGACGAGCTCCACGATCCGTGCGATCGCGAGCGCGAGCGGTGAGGTGAGCGGTGAGGTGATCGTCCGGAGGGCGTCGAGCAGGCGGGTGACGGTCGCTGGCGCACGCGCCGGCGCGGTCTGCACGAGCTCGGTGATCAACGACTCGAGGTCGTCGATCAGGGGCTCGTTCGCCACTACGACGGGTCCACCGCGGACTTGTCGTCGTCGCGCTCGTCGTGCGTGCCGAGCAGCTCGGGGTCGTGATCCTGATGATCGTCGTGGTGCGCGTGCTGTTCGTCGCGTTGCTTGAGGAACTCGAGGAACGCGATCGCGGTCGGCAGCTCGATCGCGGGGATCGTCTCGATCAGGTCGCGGGCGGTCCGTCGGAGCGACTCGCCCGGCGCCTCGGTCCCGTGGATGACGGCACGCCCGACGGTGGGGAGGTCGACGGGGGGTTGCGCGGTGCCCCACGGCGCCTCGTTGGTCGGCGCGATCTCGTGCGACGCGAGCCAGTTCTGGATGTGCCAGTGCAGCAGTTCGGCGCGATACGAGAACCAGCGCTCGCGCTCGGCCGGATAGGCGAGCAGCACGTCCTTGAACCTCCTGAACGCACCCTTGCCGTCGATCGAGATGATCAACCGCTCGCGAAGCGGCTCGTCGACCACCGAGCCGACGAAGCGCTCCATCCAGCGGTACTGTTCCCGCGACGAGGCCGGCTCGACCCGCAAGAAGTTCCGGATGTTGTCCGAGATCTGCTGGCGGTTGATGGTCGCTTCGGGATCCCCCGTGGTGATCGTGAGGACGCGGCCCGAGGTGAGGTCGAGGTAGCTGTCGGTATCAGGTGCGTTCCGCTCGACCGCGATCTCGAGCGCGTCGAAGTCGAGGTCGAGGTGGAATGGACCGCGCAACGGAGCGGGGGCCACCCCAGGACTGGAGATGGGACGGCTGGGCATAAGTTAAGCGCGGACGGACACTTGCCGGTGCCGAGCCGCGATTCACAAGCCTAGTCGTCCGTCCAGGGTCTGGCAAGGCGCGGACTTGACTCCCGATG
Organism: Pseudomonadota bacterium; assembly: GCA_026387715.1. Taxonomy (GTDB): domain Bacteria; phylum Myxococcota_A; class Polyangia; order Haliangiales; family Haliangiaceae; genus JABFXX01. Next base: position 1,952 of record JAPLLF010001141.1, on the reverse strand, counting down.
GGCGTCGAGTAAGTTCCGGGGTCCATGGCCCGTGTAACCGTCGAAGACTGTCTCGAGAAGATCCCGAACCGGTTCGCGTTGGTCGTGCTCGCTGCCGAGCGCGCGCGTCAACTCTCCCGGGGTTCGACCCCCGGCGTCGAATGCGACAACAAGCCCGCCGTCACCTCGCTCCGCGAGATCGCGGCCGGGCTGGTGAACTTCCGCGAGGACGTCCGCGAGGTCGTCGTCGAGTTCATCATCGAGCGCCGCAAAGCCGGCTTCATGTGAGCTTCATGTGATCCTCGCCCGCGAGGGCGAGAATCGGGGCCGCCTAAAAACTGGCCCATCGTTCGTGCTCAAGTGACTCTCGCGGCGTGGCGCCGTCAAGCTCGAGCATCCGTCGCATCCTGGGTCGACGCGAGCTCGCTCCCTTCCTGTATCGGCTCGGCCATCAGGGCGCCAGCGGGCTGCTGACGTTGTCCGCGCGCACGTCCCGCGCCGAGGTCTTCGTGCTTCGCCGCGGTGGCGTCGTCGTTCCCGACGGCGAGCTCGCCAGGCGCACCGCGATCGCGCGGCTCACCCGGCTCGTCGCGGTCGACGAGATCACGGTCGTGTTCGAGAGCGGGGTCGCCGCGGCTCCACCAGGCACCCAGGAGCTCGTGCCGCTCGCGACGTGGGCGCGCCAGCACCTCGAGGCCCAGCTCGACAACTCGCTGGGCGAGCTCCTGATCAAGCAGCTCGCGGGGGTGCGCCTGGCGATCCGTCCCGAGCTCGCGCCGGTCCCGGTCGACGACTCCGATCGCCGCATGCTCGCGGCGATGACGCAGCCGCGCCGCATCGATCAGATCTGGCCGCTCGCGCGCACGCCGCGGTTCCGCCTGCTCGCGTTCCTCCACTTCCTGCGCACGATCGACGCGCTCGACGTCCACGGCGTCGCGTCCGAGCGTGCGACCACCCGCACCGCGCTGGGCACGATCCCCCCGCCGATCGTCGACGCCCGCGCCCGCGCCGCGCGCACGCTCGGGGTGCGCGACGACGACGATCGCGACACCGTGAAGCGCGCGTACCGTCGCCTCGCGCGCACGCTCCATCCCGATCTGCAGCCCGACGCCGTCGGCCTGGTGCGACGCGATCTCGAGCGTCGGTTCGCCGAGATCACCGCGGCGTATCAGGCCTTGGTCTGAGGCGCGAACACCCAGCCATCATCGACGAAGACGTCATCCGGAACGGTCCAGTGCTCGTGCGCCCAGCGGTACGCGGTGTAGGCCGCGATCACGGCGTCGAAGCCGTGATCGTTCTGGAGGACCTCCTCGCGGGCCATGCGGCTCGACGGCGCGAACGCGAGATCGTCGAGCTGCTCGAGGATCAACGCGCGCGTCCGCCACGGATCGGCGTCGCGCTTGTAGCCGCGGGCGACCCACTCGCCGCACAGCGCGGCGATCGTCGCGGGCGGCGACACCTCGATGAGGTTGTGGTGCAGCGTGAAGCCGGCGCCGGCCAGCCGTCGGCGGAGCTGGCTCGCCCGGGCGCCGATCGTACCGACCGCGTGACCGAGCGAGGCCATCGGCAGCAGCTGGCGTCGATAGGTCATCACCAGATCCGTGGCGCGATGCGCCCATGGCGCGATCCGGGCCTGTGGCAGGGGCGTGCGCGCGCGCATCCGGGCGCTGGTCGGCAGCGAAGCGGGGACCTCGGCGACCGCGTGGAGCAGGGCACGCCCCTCCGTGCGCAGCCAGGCGACCGCAGGGTCCACGCAGGTCTCCATGCCGGGACAGACCGGGCGCACGCAGCGGCCACAGGCCGGGGTCGTGAGCGGCGCGTCGACGGCGACGACGAGCCCCTCGGGCGCGTGGGTCAGCCGTTCGGCCAGCGAGTCGTCGCTCCACGGCTTGCCCGCGCTGCGCAGGGCCACCTCGGTGACCTCGGCTCCACCAGCCGGTCGCGTGCGGAGCTCGGCGACCGCGGTGGTCTTG
>JAPLLF010000999.1 GCA_026387715.1 Pseudomonadota bacterium | reverse complement strand
GGCGTGATGCCCAGGGCATCGAGGGCTCGGTCGACATGACGTCGGTCGAGATCCGGGTGGGTCGCGCGATGGATTGCGCGATCCGAACCGACGACGCGATGGTTTCGCGTCATCACGCGCGCGTGTTCTGGGGTGGAGGCGGCTACGTCCTCGAGGATCTCTCGTCGGCGAATGGCGTTTACTTCCAGGAGCAGCGCGTGCAGCAACATCTCTTCAAGCACGGCGACGCAGTGCGGTGCGGCAGCCTGTGGCTGCGGTACGTCGATGTCGCCGCCGGTGCCGGCGCCGGCGCCGGGACACCCGCTTCGGCGGAGACACCATCGCGCCCCTCCACGCCGATGATGCAGCACCCCGGCATGGGCGCGACCGCGGCCGCGGGGCCGACGGGTCACGTCTCGATCGTCGGCCCCGATCTGGGCATCACCACGGGCAGTGGCCCGATGGCACCCCCGAGCGGTGGCATGGCGTCGCTCGGGATCACCCCGACCAACGAGGGCGACGTCGAGATCCGCGTGTTGCGTCGCCGCGTCGAGCAGCTGCAGACCGAGCTACGCGTGTATCGCAGCAACAAGTTCAACCAGGACACCGCGCGTCGGATGGAGGATCTCGAGAGCGATCTGTCGACGATCGAGATCGAGCGCGACAACCTGAAGAGCCGCCTCGAGCGCGCCGATCACACGATCGCGACCGAGGCCGGGAGCGTGAAGGTGAAGCGCGCCCTCGAGCTCGCGGCGATGACCGCCGAGGCGTCGGCGTCGCTCAACGACCTGCTGTCGAGCCTCCGCATCGAGGTGATGGCGGCCGAGGGCGAGTTCGAGCAGTACTCGCACAACATCCCGCGCGCGAGCTTCGAGCTGATCCGGCAGTCGCTCCGCGAGGCGAACGGTCACTGCGACGAAGCACGCGAGCTACTCCGCAAGCTGCGCGAAGCCAGCGGCGGGTCGTAGTGATCGTGGCCGTTCGTTACTTGCTCGGCAAGTAGTCGAGCGCGACCCAGCACGCCCCGTGGGCGAGCGTGAGGAACAGCGCGGTCCACAACATCGCGAACACGCCCTGGATCTGGAGTAGCGGGACGCGCTTGGGCTTGCCATCCTCGCCGGTGCCCCCGACGAGCTTGCGGTGCCCGAACACCTGCTCGGTGCCGTACAGCAGGACGCCGTTGACGATCAGCGGCATCGCGAAGCCGATCGCGCCGAGCGATGCGAGGTTGAAGACCGGCGCGAGCAACCAGTACAGCGCGGTGTTGAGGATCGCGAACACCAGGCCGATGACCGGAGCCGCCCAGCGCTTCCCGAGGACGATCTTCTTGTTCTTGTGCGCGGCGAACCAGAACACGGCGGTGAACACGACGAGCCGGACGCCGAGCTTGATCAGGATCCCGGTGACACCGTGCATGGTTGCAAGCATGCCACGTCACCTGGATAGATCCATTGGAATTTCATAAGGTTACCTGGTCGAAATTGTACGCGTGTGATTACAATCACTCGACAGTTGTCGCGTTCTGATTACAATTGAGTCATGGCGGATGTAGTTCGGTCCGTACGACAGGTGGCGATCGCCCGGCGTCGCAAGAGCGATACCTGGGTCGCGGTCACGGCGCTCACCGCGGCCGTGCTCGCCCTGCCCTTCGCCCAGAGCTCGTGGCACGGGGCGGAGGCCGCGGCGGTGCTGGCGGTGTCCGCGACCGCGATGCTCGCCGGTCAGCGGTGGGCGATCGCGCTGGTCGTGCTCGCCGAGATCATGCTCGTGCCCAGCCTGTGGCCGCGGACCTTCGTCGATGGTGAGCTCGCCACCAGCCTCGTCGGCCTG
>JAPLLF010000855.1 GCA_026387715.1 Pseudomonadota bacterium | reverse complement strand
TGGCCGAGCTCGACGGCCGTCCCGAGGCGAAGAACCTCGTCGCCGGCGTCCTGTTCTCGGCGCACGGCCTGTCGGAGGACGCCGAGCGCGAGCTCGAGCGTCCGGGTCGCTCGATCTCGGTGGTGTGCGGCGACCAGCTGGTCGCGACGCTCATCGCCGCGGGCGTCGGCGTCGTCAGCCGGACCGCGCCGCTGCACTACATGGACGATCAGCTGCTCGACGAGCTGATGCAGGGCTAGTGATCGCCTGGAGCTGGCGAGGGCGCGTCGCGTATCGCGAGATGCTCGACGAGCAACTCGCGATCCGCGAGCGCGTGTGGGCTGGCGAGCCAGGGCACGTGATCCTGTGCGAGCACCCCGCGGTGATCACGCTGGGGCGCTCGGCGAACGCGGCGAACATCCTCGTCGCGCCCGCCGAGCTCGAGGCGCAGGGCATCGCCGTCGAGCGCATCGAGCGCGGCGGCGATGTCACGTATCACGGGCCTGGACAGCTGATGATCTATCCCGTCGTCCGGGTGAAGCGCGTCGTCGACTTCCTCCGGGTCGTCGCGCGCGCGATCGTCGACACCGCGGCCGAGCTCGGGGTCGACGGCGCGGAGTTTCGATGCGATCCGGCAGGCGTCTGGATCGGCGATCGCAAGGTCGCGGCCTGCGGGATCCACGTCGCGCGCGGCGTCAGCGTCCACGGCTTCGCGCTCGACGTCGCCACCCCGGTCGCCGCGTGGCGCCGGATCCGGCCGTGCGGGCTGGGCGTGCCGCAGACCTCGCTCGCGACCGCCGGTGGCCGCGAGCTCGAGGTCGCGGTCGTCGCGGCGATCCTCGGACCGAAGCTTGCGCTAGGATGCGCGACCGCATGACTGCCTTGTCGAGGATCGTCGTCCTGTACAACACGGACTACGACGCGGAGCTCAAGCTCTCGAGCGCGGTCGACGCCAGCGCCGTCGAGGACTCGGCGAGGGCGATCGCGCGCGCCCTCGAGATGGCCGGCTTCGTCGTGCAGGTCGTCGGGCTCCACGGCATGGAGGTCTTCGAGGTGCTGACGCGCATCTCGGCGGACGCCCCGGATCTCGTGTTCAACCTGTGCGAGTCGATGAACGGCGTCCCGACGAACGAGCCGACGTTCGCCGGCCTGCTCGACCTGTTCGGCATCCCGTACACCGGCGCGGATCTCGCGGGCCTCGCGGCCTGCCTGCACAAGCTGCGGTGCAAGGACATCCTCCTGGGGCGCGGCCTCCCGACGCCGCCGCATCGGTTCCTCGCGGACCTGGCGGCGATCGACGACCCGAGCCTCGACGAGCTCGACTACCCGTGGTTCTTGAAGCTCGCCCACGAGGACGCTTCGGTCGGCATCACCGACGAGAACCTCGTGCGGACACCCGCGGCGCTGCGCGACCGGGCGCGCAAGATGATGATCGAGTTCAACCAGCCCGTGCTCGCCGAGCGCTACGTGGAGGGTCGCGAGATCAACGTGACGATCCTCGGCACCGGGGCGACGGCGCGCGTGCTGCCGCTCCACGAGATCGACTTCACGGCGATGCCCTCGGATCGCCCGCGCATCGTGAGCTACGCGGCGAAGTGGGAGGAGTCCCACGTCGACTACGAGGGCACCAAGCCGGTGCCGCTGCGCAACGCCACGCCCGAGCTGATCGCCGCCGTCGAGCGCGTCGCGCGCGGGGCATACGCGGCGCTCGGCCTGCGCGACTACGGACGCGTCGATCTGCGCGTCGATCGCGACGGCCAGCCGTGGGTGATCGACGTCAACCCGAACTGCGACATCTCGCCCGACGCGGGCGTCGCGCGCTCGGCGGCGGCCGCGGGCATGAGCTATCCCGAGATGGTCGGCGCCATCGCGCAGCTCGCGTGGCAACGGATCCACCCGACGTGAGGCTGCGCGCGATCGAGCCCGGCGATCGCGACGCCCTCGAGCGCGCGCTGCGCAGCGACGGGACGTTCCGGCAGGACGAGATCGTCGTCGCGCTCGAGCTGATCGACAGCGCGATCAAGAGCGACGTCGACTACGTGGTGATCGTCGCGGTCGACGACCCCGACGCCGTGCTCGGCTACATCTGCTACGGGCGCACGCCGATGACGCGCGCGACGATCGACCTGTACTGGATCGTCGTCGACGCGGCGGCGCGCGGCCGGGGCGTCGCCGTCGCCCTCGTGTCCGCGATGGAGGCCGCGGCGCTCGCCGAGGCGCAGGCCCGCGGCGAGCTCGCCATCGGCGTGCGCGTCGAGACCTCACCGGCCGACGGCCACGGCGCGGCGCGCCGGCTGTACGACAAGCTCGGCTATCCGATCGCGAGCGAGCTCGCCGACTTCTACGCCCCGGGCGAGTCGCTGATCACGTACTGACGGCGTCGGGGAGATCGCCGACGTCGATCACGTCGCCGCCCATCGCCACGCCTCGCGCGAGGGCGTTCTGCAGCTCGCGGACGTTGCCGGGCCAGCGATGCGCCGCGAGCGCCCGGAGCGCCGCCCGGGTGAGGCGCGGACGCGCGCGATCGGGGCACAACCCGGCGAGCAGCGCGTCGACGAGCAGCGGGATGTCGCCGTCGCGTTCGCGCAGCGGCGGGATCGGGATCGCGATCACCTCGAGGCGATACCGGAGGTCCTCGCGGAAGCGGCCGGCGAGGACGAGCTCCGCGAGCGACCGCTGGGTCGCGACGACGACACGCACGTCGACGGTCATGGTCCTCGTCGTCTCGCCCACCCGCCGGACGACCCCGTCCTGCAGGACGCGCAGGAGCTTGGCCTGCATCGCGGCGCTGGTGTCGGCGATCTCGTCGAGGAACAACGTGCCGCCGTCGGCGACCTCGAACATGCCGCGACGGTCCCGGTCCGCCCCGGTGAACGCGCCGCGGACGTGTCCGAACAGCTCGCTCTCCAGCAGCTGCTCGGGCAACGCGCCGCAGTTGATCGCGACGAACGGCCCCGCGGCGCGCGGGCCGTGATCGTGGAGCGCGCGCGCGACGAGCTCCTTGCCGGTGCCGCTCTCGCCGACGATCACGACGGGCAGCGACGTCGTGGCCGCGCGATCGACGACGCCGAGCATGCGGGTCATCGCCGGCGAGCGCCCGACGATCTGATCGTAGCGCCCGGCGAGCCGATCGCGATCGGGGCGATCGGCGCGCGCGCGCACGAGCTCGGCGTCGCGATCCGCCAGCTCGCCCGCGAGCCGTCGCGTCAGCTCGTCGAGCGAGGCCGACGTCTGGCGAAGCTCGTCGGTGAGCCGCGCGTTCTCGATCGCGACGGCTGCGACGTCGGCGAGCTCGCGGAGGATCGTCGCGGCGGACGCATCGAACGCGCCGGCGTGCAGCCGATGATCGACGTAGAGGCAGCCGATGATCGTGCCGCGCTGGCGCAGCGGCACGGCGAGGACGGACCGCAGCCGCAGCGCCGCGACCGAGGCCGCCGCCTCGAAGCGCTCGTCGTGGCCGGCGTCGATCGTGATCACCGGCTCGCCGGTCTGGGCCGCACGCTCGGCGATCGAGCGGCTGACGTCGGGGGAGGTCTCGAGCTCGGAGCCGAAGTTTCGTGACACCACGACGGCGAGCGCGTCCGTGGGGCGTCGCCGGAGGAGCAGGAAGCCGCGCTCGGCCGACGCCAGCTCGATCGCCGTGTCGATGACGTCGTCGAGGATCCGCGCCACGTCGGCCTCGCTGTTGAGCCGGCGCGA
>JAPLLF010000815.1 GCA_026387715.1 Pseudomonadota bacterium | reverse complement strand
TCAGCTGGCCGCCCTGCTCGTAGCCGATGTACCCGGGAGGGGCACCGACGAGCCGGGACACGGAGAACTTCTCCCCGTACTCGCTCATGTCGATGCGCACGAGGGCCTTCTCGTCGTCGAACAGGTACTCGGCGAGCGCCTTCGCGAGCTCGGTCTTGCCCGTGCCGGTCGGGCCGACGAACAGCAGCGAGGCGAGCGGCTTGTCGGCGGGCTGCAGGCGCGCCTTCGCGACGGAGATCGCCTCGGCCACGCGCTTGACCGCGGCGTCCTGGCCGATCATGCGCCGGCGGAGCTGCGCCGTGATCCCGGCCGTCGACAGCGCGTGGGCATCCGACAGCAGCGCGACCGGGATGCCCGTCGCCCACGCGAACGCCGCGTACAGCTCGGCCTCGCCGAGCACGGGCCCCGCGCCGCGCGCGTCGCGCCCGCGATCGTGGGTGACGCGCAGCTCCTCGAGCAGGCGCACCGCCTTGCCGGGGAACGCGCGGTAGGGCAGGAACCGCTTCGCGAGCTCGACCGCGGCGGGCACGGCGGCGGCGGCGATCTGCGGGCGGTGGGGCTGGCACCGCGCCCAGTGCGCGGCCCACGCCGCGCAGATCGCGATCGTCGTCGGGAGATCGGTCGCGGGCACCGTCACGCGGAGCATCGCGCCGATCAACGAGACGTCGAGCCGCTCGGCGCGATCGAGCGCGACGGGCGTGAGCTCGCCGATGATGCGGACGCGGCCGTCGACGACGTGCCGGCGCATCGCGGCGCCGAGGTCCATGCCGCCCTCCGCGGGGTGATCGGCGAACAGCGCGCCGAAGTCGTCGAAGTAGAGGATCGCGTCGAGGGTCTCGGCGGCCGCGAGGACCTCGGCGATCCGTTGCTGCCACTCGCCGAGTCCGGACGCGCCGGCGACCAGCTCGCTCGCGGAGGTCGACCACATCGGCCGGCGCGTACGTTGCGTCCACGCCTTGGCGATCGCGGACTTGCCGGCCGACTCTTCCCCGACGAGCAGGACGCTCCGGCGCTCGCGGCCGGTCGCGGCGAGGAGCCGGCCGAGCTCGTCGACGAGCGCGTCGCGCCCGACGAGCGGCGCGGCGTCCGCGCCACCACCTGGCTCGACGCGTCGGCCCGCGCCGTCGAGCGTGAGGTGCGCGAGCCGCTCCTTCTCCGCGCTGACCAGGCTCTTCTTCGACAGCACCTGCGCGAGCGGCGTGGTCGCGAGCTCGACCTCGATCGGCTCGAGCGTCACGGGGGTGTACGACAGCAGCCGCCGCCAGCCATCGAGCCCGAGCGCGAACGCCTCGGGCAACACCGCGACCTCGGCGCGGATGCGCTCGTCGAGGTCCTCCTTGCGATCGACGAAGCACGCGTGCTCGAACACCGGGATGAACACCCAGTGACCCGCGGGCAGCGGCGACTCGACGCGCGGCTCGGGGACGACGCCGACGGCGATCGAGATCGGGTGCGCGCGCCCGAGCCGCCCCGGCATGTTCGGGACGGCGAGCTGGACGTCGATCTGGAGCGCGCGCGCGCCGTCGGGGAGCAGCAGCCGCGCGACGGTCGCCGGGCGCGCCTCGTCGGGGAGCTCCGACAGCGCCAGCGCGAGCTCGGTCGCGGTGCGGTCCTCCTCGCCGTACGCCACGATCTGCGGCGCGACGATCGGCGAGAGCTCGAAGTGATCCGAGGGCAGCGCGCGGCGGAGCGCGAGCGTCGTGAACTTCAGCTTCGCGTCGCTCATGAGATCGGGTCCGGGCGTGCGACCACGGTCAGCGTGACACCGGTGGCGACCAGCGCGCCACAGGCGACGAGCGCGAGTTGCGGGTGGGCGCGAAACCCCGACGTCAGCGCGGGGATCTCGTCGCGGGCGATCACGATCGCGGCGAGGTTGTTGAGGGCGTGGACGAGCATCGCGGGGACGATCGAGTCGGCGCGGAGCGCGAGCCACCCGAGCGCGAGGCCGAGCAGGAACGTCGGCGCCGCCTGGACGAGCGACAGGTGGTAGAACGAGAACAGCGCGGCCGAGAGCACGACCGCGACGGCGACGTGCGCGGTGGACGCGAGGCTGCGCGCGAGCACGCCGCGGAACAGGACCTCCTCGCAGATCGCCGGGAGCACCGCGAGGCTGACGATCACGATCACCAGCGGAGGTCGCTCGACGAGGTCCTCGAGCGGGCCGGTCGGCATGCGGAACGGCAGCAGCTCGACGAGGCGCAGGTTCACGTACCAGGCGGCGACGCCGATGAGCATCGCCGCGACGATGAAGATCGCGCGCGGGCGGCGGATCCCGAGCACGCGCGACCACGCGCCGCGGGCGCTCGCGATCGCGATGCCGACCGGCACGGCGAGCAGGATGAGCTGGCCGACGGGCAGCGCGTAGGCACGCGGGACGAACGACCCGACGAGCAGGAACGTCGCCATCGCGGCCGCCACGATCGCGCCGGCGATCGCCGGCTCGAAGTGATACAAGCGAGTCGTGCGTGGTCCTGTCGGGCTTGTCATCGGGCTGGTGGTCGGTGCGGGTGCAATGTATCTCGTCCTCCGCCCCCCATGGGCGGGTGGGCCCGCCGCCGTGACCGTCGATGCGGGCGTCGTCGCGACGACCGGCAGCGGCGACGCCGGGGTCAAGCCGAAGAAGAAGAAGGTCCGGCGGCCGGCCGGCAGCCCCGGCGCCGTCGCCGGTGGCAGCGACGAGTGGATCGACGAGGGACCGGAGCTCGTCCAGGTCGTCGGCGCCGACCTCGCGATCAAGTCGCGCGGCGCGGCGCAG
>JAPLLF010000221.1 GCA_026387715.1 Pseudomonadota bacterium | reverse complement strand
CAAGGTCGTCGACGCGCGCAAGGCGCCGATCGCCTCTGCGCGCGTCCGCATCGGTGCTGGCGGCAACCCGCGCGGCATGTTGTTCGAGGCGCCACGCCAGGCCTACACCGACGCGACGGGCGCGTTCGAGATCCGCGGCCTGCCGCGCAAGGCGCTCGCCGCGGTCGCGCTCGCCGAGGCCGGCGCGTCGCAGACGCAGGAGCTCGACACCACCGGCGGGGACGCGGAGGTCACGCTCGTGATCGACGTGACCGGCACGATCGCCGGCGTCGTCGTCGATCCCGCGGGGCAGCCGATGGAGGGCGTGCAGGTCTCGGCGGGGCCCAGCTTCGGCGACAGCCGCACGCCGACCGACTTCTCGCAGTGGCGCCTGCGCGGCTTCCCCGAGGACCTGACCGACAGCGGCGGCCGGTTCACGCTGACCGGGCTCGCGCAGGGCAAGTACAACGTGTCGGCCTCGCCCGCGCGCTCCGCGAGCCGGGGGCGTCGGTTCATGGGCGGCGGCGCCAACGACGTGACGGCGACGACGGGCGAGCTGCACCTCAAGATCGTGCTCCCACCCGAGGGGGCCGTGAAGGGCAAGGTGCAGTTCGCCGACGGCAAGGCGCCCGACGCGTTCACCGTCTCGGTCGGGATGACGCAGCAGGCGTTCGTCGGGACCGCGGCGTTCACGCTCGACGCGCTGCCGCCCCGCAAGTACGAGCTGTCGGTGCGCGGGCCGAGCTTCCAGACCCGCATCGTCGAGCTCGAGGTCGAGTCCGGCAAGACCGTCGACGCCGGCACGATCACCGTCGAGAAGGGCCGCACGATCGGCGGCGTCGTCCTGGCGGACGGCCAGCCGGTGGCGGGCGCGACGGTGCACGTCGGCCGGCTCGTGTTCGGCAACGGCTCGACGTCGAACGCCAACTTCGGCCCGATGGGTGGCGCGACCAAGCACGACACCACCGACGGCGAGGGCAAGTTCATGATCGCCGGGTTCCCCGAGGGCGACATCACGATCGTCGCCGAGCACGACACGATCGGGCGCTCGCGCGCGATGCGCCTCCCGACCGTGATGCCCGGCCAGACCGAGCTGACGCTCACGCTCGAGAAGTTCGGCGCGCTGTCGGGCGTGCTCAAGCAAGGCGACAAGCCCGCCGAGGGCATCTTCGTGGCGTGCCAGTCGACGACCACGCCCGGGGCGCTCTACTCGGTGTCGTCGGGTCCCGACGGCTCGTACCGGTTCGACAAGCTCGCCCCCGACACCTACAAGGTCTCGGCCACGCTCGGCATGCCGATGATCGGCATGAAGTTCTACTCCAAGCAGATCGACGTGCCCGCGGGCAAGGAGGTGAAGATCGATCTCGCCGTCGAGCCCGGCACCGTCACCGTCGAGGTCGCGCTCGCGCCGAAGGCCGGCAAGGTCGGCGTCGCCAACGTGTACATCGCCTCGGGGACGATCGTCGCCAAGACCGGCCAGGAGCTCGGCCTCCGGATGGCCGCCGCCGGGCCGGGCGCGTCGCAGTGGGTCATCATCCGCGACGGCGAGGCCGCACGGTTCTCGGAGGTGGCGCCCGGCAGCTACACGGCGTGCGCCGTGCCGTTCCCGTTCGAGGTTCGCGGCATGGGGGCGATGGGCTACGGCGAACGCCACAGCGACTCGCTCCTGGCGTTCTGCAAGCCGTTCACCGTGGCGCCGTCCCCGGCGACGCAGGCCATGACGGTGGCCGTCGAGCTGCCACCGTTCATCAAGGACGCCAGCTCCGGGTCCGGCGCTGGGTCCGGCGCTGGGTCCGGAAGTGGCCCGCCCCGACCGTGACGGGCGGCAGCGGTGATGTGAGATCGGCATGAGCTTTCTTCGCAAGATGTTCAGCGGCAAGGTGGCGACGGATGACCCCCGACGATTCCTCGTCGAGGCGATGCTCGGAGCGATGGAGGCCGACGGCGACGTCACCGAAGAGGAGATGACGACCCTCGACGGCAACCTCGCGAATCATGCGCTGTTCGAGGGGCTGTCGCGCGACGAGCTCGCGCGCCTGACCGACCTCGCCGCGGACGCCGTGCGCGAGGCTGGCGGCGGCAAGGCGCGGCTCGAGGCGATGGCCAAGGGCCTGCCCTCGCGCAACCAGCGCCTCGCCGCGTACGCGATGGCGTGCGAGATCTGCGTCGCCGATCGCGATCTCGCGGAGTCGGAGATCGTCTACCTCGATCAGATGCAGAAGGCGTTCGCGCTCGACGACCACGACGCCAAGGACGTCTTCGAGGCCGCGCGCCAGCACTCCGGCCTGATGACCCTCGAGGAGAAGTCCGAGAAGGTCCGCTGGCTGATGCCCGCGTTCGTGCAGTGCATGGCGATGATGGCCATGGCGGACGAGGAGATCCATCACGAGGAGCGCCTCAGCATCCGCGCCGTCCTCCGCAACATCCCCGACATGGCCGTGCTCACGAGCAGCGAGCTCGACGAGGCGGTCGACGTCGCGCTCGCCCGCCTCGAGGGCAAGGACGTCACCGCCGAGCTCGAGGCCGTCGCGGCGACGATCGAGCAGCCCGCGGACCGCTACTGGACCGCGGTGTACGTGATGATCATCGCGCACGCCGACGGCAAGAACGACTGGCGCGAGATCAAGTTCCTCGAGAGCATGAAGCGCGTGTTCGCGCTGACCGACAACCAGATGGATGTCGCGATGCAGACGGCCGCGCAGTTCCCCGCCGTCGATCTCGGCGGCGTCGCGCCCGACTAGTCAGGCAGCGCGCAGAGGTCGGAGCGGATCAGGAACCGCACGCCCTCGGGCGCCTCGATCGAGAAGCCCGCCCCGCGCCCGGGCACGACGTCGAGCACGAGGTCGGTGTGCTGCCACCGCGCGTGCTGATCGGCGCCCATGTAGAACGGGCTCGCCCCGACCGTGCCCACGAGCACGTCGCGCGCGCCGAGCTTGAACTCGCCGTGCTGGAAGCACATCGGTGAGCTGCCGTCGCAGCAGCCCCCCGACTGATGGAACATCAGCGGGCCGTGCTGCGCCGTCAGGCGCGCGATCCACTCGAGCGCCAGCGGGGTCGCGGTGAGCTTCAGAAGAACCCCATGGGCTTGGGGTCGTAGCTGACGAGCAGGTTCTTCGTCTGCTGGTAGTGCGCCAGCATCATCTTGTGGTTCTCGCGCCCGATGCCCGACTGCTTGTAGCCGCCGAACGCCGCGTGCGCCGGATACAGGTGGTAGCAGTTGGTCCACACGCGACCGGCCTGGATGGCGCGGCCCGCGCGATACGCCGTGTGCATCTGGCGGGTCCACACGCCCGCCCCGAGGCCGTACAGCGAGTCGTTCGCGATCGCCATGCCGTCGTCGAAGCCATCGAAGCTGGTCACCGAGACCACGAGGCCGAAGATCTCCTCCTGGAACACGCGCATCTTGTTGTGGCCCTCGAAGATCGTCGGCGCCACGTAGTAGCCACCCGCGAGCGCCCCGCCGAGCTTCACGCGCTCGCCGCCGGTGCGGACCTTCGCGCCCTCCTTCTTGCCGATGTCGAAGTACGACAGGATCTTCTCGAGCTGGTCGTTGCTCGCCTGCGCGCCGAGCTTGGTGTCGGTGTCGAACGGATCACCGGGCATCACCTGCCTGGTCCGCGCGATCGCCAGCTCGAGGAACGCGCCGTAGATGCGCTTGTCGATCAGCGCTCGCGACGGGCACGTGCAGACCTCGCCCTGGTTGAGCATGAACATCGCGAAGCCCTCGAGCGCCTTCTGGCGGAAGTCGTCGTCGTGATCGAGGACGTCCGCGAAGAACACGTTCGGCGACTTGCCGCCGAGCTCGAGCGTCACCGGGATGAGGTTCTCCGACGCGTACTGCATGATCAGCCGCCCGGTCGTCGTCTCGCCGGTGAACGCGACCTTGGCGACGCGCGGGCTCTGCGCGAGCGGCTTGCCCGCCTCGATGCCGAAGCCGTTGACGACGTTGAGCACCCCGGGCGGCAGCACGTTGCCGATCAGCTTGGCGAGCAAGAGGATCGACACCGGGGTCTGCTCGGCGGGCTTGAGCACGACGCAGTTGCCGGCGGCGAGCGCGGGCGCGAGCTTCCACGCGGCCATCGGCAACGGGAAGTTCCAAGGGATGATCTGGGCGACGACGCCGAGCGGCTCCTTGATGTGGTAGGCGACGGTGTTGGCGTCGAGCTCGGCCATCCCACCCTCCTCCGCGCGCAGGCAGCCCGCGAAGTACCGAAAGTGGTCGATCGCGAGCGGGAGGTCGGCGGCGAGCGTCTCGCGGATCGGCTTGCCGTTGTCCCAGCTCTCCGACAGCGCGAGGAGTTCGAGGTTCGCCTCCATGATGTCGGCGATCTTGTTGAGCATCTGCGCACGAACTGCGGGCGGCGTCGCGCCCCACGCCGTTTTGGCGCTGTGCGCGGCGTCGAGCGCGCGCTCGACATCCTCGGCGGTCGAGCGCGCGACCTCGGTGAACGGCTGGCCCGTGACCGGCGAGATGTTGGCGAAGTACTGACCCTTGACCGGCTTGACGAACTCGCCACCGATGAAGTTGTCGTACCGGGACTCGTAGGCGAGCTTGCTGCCCGCGGTGTTCGGATGGGGATAGCGCATGGGTGCCGTCATCCGTGTGCAACGCGAGGTCCAACCGAAGATCGGATCTCTGTGCGAAGCTGGAGGCTTGAGGCTTCCCACCTTCTGGCGTGTGTTCAGCGCCACGATCCTCGCCATCACGGGAGTCGCCGCGTGCCTCCAGCCGAACTCGATCACGTGTCCGGATGGGGTGGTGTGCCCGACCGGGACCGTCTGCGTCGCGACGCGGATCCCGCTCGAGCGATGCGTGTTCCCCGCCCAGGTCGACGCCTGCGCCGACCTCGCCGACCTCGCCGCGTGCGCCGCACTCCCGAACGGGCGCTGCTACGATGGGGTCTGCTTGCCGGGCGGTTGCGGCAACGGCTACGTGGATACCGCCCAAAGCGAGCTCGTCGCGGAGCAGTGCGACGACGGCAACACGATCCCGAACGACAGCTGCTCGGCCGACTGCCGCTCGAACGAGACCTGCGGCAATGGCGTCGTCGACCTCGGGAGGGGCGAGCAGTGCGACGACCGCGATCGTCTCGGGCACGACGGCTGTTCGTCCGATTGCCGGACCGAGAGCCTGCAGCTCACCAGCGCGCCGTCGACCGGCCCGATGGGCCGCAGCCACGTGGCGTTCGCCTACGATCTCGCGCGTGATCGCGTGGTGATGTTCGGGGGCAGGACGGTATTCGAACCCACCGCGGAGACGTGGGAGTGGGATGGGGCCACGTGGATCGAGCGGCATCCGAGGATCGCGCCGCCCGCGCGAACCGACGCGTCGATGGTGTACGACACCGCGCATCACCGCATGATCCTGTTCGGCGGCCAGGCGATCGACAGCTTCGACGACACCTGGAGCTGGGACGGCATCGCTTGGACCGCGCTCGATCCGCCGATCCACCCGAGCAAGCGACACGATCACGCCATGGCGTACGACGCCGCACGGCACCGCGTGGTGTTGTTCGGCGGCGCGGCGCTCCCGGACAGCATGACCGGGGGCGACGACCAGACGTGGGCGTTCGATGGCACCACCTGGAGCCCGCTCCCGGTCACCGGGCCCAGTCCCCGCGCCGGCCACGCGATGGCCTACGATCCGCACCGCGACGTCATCGTCCTCGTTGGTGGGGGGCCGGGCGTGGGCCCACCGGAGACCTGGGAGCTCGACACCGCCGGCTGGCACGATCGGTCGAACGGCTCGAACGCCCCGAACGGGCTCGATGACCTCACGCTCGCCTTCGATCCCCAGTCACAGCGCCTGCTCACGGTGGGCCTGGATCGATCGACGTACGGATGGGATGGAGTCACCTGGAGCAAGGTCACGACGACCGGCGCTCCGTCGGCGCGGCGAGGCGTCGC
>JAPLLF010000498.1 GCA_026387715.1 Pseudomonadota bacterium | reverse complement strand
TGTCCCAGGTTGGCGGTTGGAACGTGGGGTTGGAACGTCCCTCCCACAATCAACCCGGGTTCGGTTCAGGGTACGCGCGCCCACAATCAACCCGGGTGCGGTTCAGGGTACGCGAGACGTCAACACGGGTTGGGTTCGCCCCGTCTCATCGTGTTGGCTTCCGTTAGTTTCGATTAAGGATTCCTCGATGTTGCGAGGGCCGGGTTAGGGCTACCCTCATGGGATGAGGCGCTCCCATCTGGCCCTGACCGGGTTCCTGCTGCTCGCCTCCGCAAGCGGCGCGCTGGCGAACGGCCGCCCCGCCAACACGTCGACGATCAACTTTCGCCACGAGCACGAGACGGACATCATCGCCGGGATGACGTTCGGCGCGGTGCTGTCGCACGACGGTGGCGCGACCTGGCACTGGATCTGCGAAGACGCGGTGGGCTACGCGGGGGTCTACGATCCGGACTACGCGTACACGGCGACCGGCGCGATCTTCGCCACGACGTTCAAGGGGCTCGTCGTCAACCGCAACGGGTGCACGTTCGACGGGTCGCCGATGGGGATGAAGTTCACGTCGAGCGAGGAGCTCGGCAACAGCGGCGCGCTGCACGTCGGCGTCGCGCACTCGTGCGGCTCGAACTGCCCCGACAACGACGTCAAGCTGTACCGCAGCGACGACGACGGCGTGACGTTCCCGGTGTCGGCCAACCCCGGGTTGCTCAACGACTGGTGGCAGTCGATCCGGGTCGCGAAGTCCGATCCCGATCGGATGTACGTCAGCGGGTACCGCTTCGTCGATGCCCCTGGTGGCGGCACCATGCGCGTCCACCTCCTGCTGACGAGCGCGAACCGCGGCGTCGCGTTCACCAACATGTCCCAGACGGGCCTCGTGTACGGGCCCGACTCCGTGATGGAGATCGCCGGCGTGTCGCCGCTCGATCCGAAGATCGTGTTCCTCCGCGTGACGTTCGCCAACGGCGTGATCGGCGACGCGATCTATCGCAGCGTCGACGCCGGCGCGACCTGGACCAAGATCCACGAGCGCCAGGACTCGCTGGCCGCGTTCGTCGTGCGCGCGAACGGCGACGTCGTCGTCGCGGCGCCGTCGCTCGGCGCGCAGCTGTCGACGACCTGCAAGACGACCTCCGACGCGTGCACGTTCACCGCGCTGGCGGGCGCGCCGCACCTGAATTGCCTCGTCGAGAACACGGCGGGCGAGGTGTGGGGCTGCACGCAGAACTTCGGCGGCAACCAGCTCCCCGGTGATGGCTTCGGCATCATGAAGACGACGGACCTGGTGACGTGGACCGGCGTCCTCAAGTTCCAGGACATCAAGGGGCCGGTCGACTGCGCCGTCGGCACCATCCAGAAGGACAAGTGCGAGAAGGACAACTGGTGCGCCGTCAAGACGCAGCTCGGCATCACCGCCGATCCGACGAGCTGCGCGGTCATCCCGCCGGACACCGACATGGGCCAGATGATGGTGGATCCGGGCCCCAAGGGCTGCTGCGACACCGGCGCGGACGGCCTGCCGGCTGCGTTGATCGGGCTGGGCGTGGTGGGCTTCGTGGTGTTGCGACGACGCAAGAACGCGTCATCCTGTTCGAGATGTTGAGCACGCTCGATCGGCTGGCGTATCGCGGTCAGCACCTGTCGTTCCTGGTGAACGCCACGGTGCTCCAGGAGGCGGCGCGGGTGATCGCGCGCAGAGCCGCGCCTCAAGCTGTCGGCCCCCGAGCTACGCGTCCTGCTCGAACGCCGGCGCGCGCTACACGCGCGCGATCTCGCCAACGTCGCCGACGGGCTGTATCCGCGGTCGCTGCTGTTCGACATGCCGCTGCAGCGGTACCTCCGCGCGTTGCCAGGGCTCGTCGCCGACATGCCGAACGTGCTGCGCCGCATGCGCGACAACGACTACAAGGATATCCCGACGGTCGACAAGGACCGCTACCCCGCCTATTACCGCCGCACGTTCCACTGGCAGACCGACGGCTACTTCAGCGACCACTCGGCGGAGATCTACGAGCTCGGCGTCGAGCTGCTGTTCCGCGGCATGGCCGACGTGATGCGCCGCCAGGTCATCCCTCCGATCACGCGCTTCGTCCGCGCGCACGGCCCAGCGGACCGCCTCAAGCTGCTCGACGTCGCGTGCGGGACGGGCCGCACGCTGCACCAGATCGCACACACACATCCGACGCTGCGGCTGCACGGCGTCGACCTGTCCCCGGCGTACGTCCGCACCGCGCGCAAGCAGCTCGCCGACGTCGCGGAGCTCACCCTCGCGGTCGAGAACGGCGAGCACCTGCCGTGGGCCGACGGTACGTTCGACATCGTCACCAGCGTCTACCTGTTCCACGAGCTGCCGCGCAACGCGCGTCGCAACGTGGTGCGGGAGATGTTCCGCGTCGTGCGCCCGGGTGGCCTGGTCGTGATCGAGGACTCGGCGCAGCTCGCAGACTCGCGGGCGCTCGAGACCGCGCTGCGCGGGTTCCCGGCCGAGTTCCACGAGCCGTTCTACGAGGACTACCTCGAGGACTGTTGACGGCGACCGTTCTCCGTCGTGATCTGACGGTCGACCCGATCGCGTCGATCACGAGCGGCGCGCCAACTACCTGATCACGTGATCAGGAACGCTTGCGCCGCGACCGGCTCGGCGCGGGCTTGGGACGGTCGGGAT
>JAPLLF010000244.1 GCA_026387715.1 Pseudomonadota bacterium | reverse complement strand
CGGAGTCGAACCGAGGAGAGAGGGGAAGTGTTACTGGCGCTCGGCGTGGAACGTGGCGGCGCCGAGGGGCGCGGGGCTGCCGGCGTAGCTGAGGTCGCCGGTCCAGGTGCCGGTCTGGATCTTGTCGGCGGCCTTGTCGCCGTTGGAGTCGAGGGCGCGGCCGGAGCCGGTGATGGCGAACTCGAGGGCGGAGCCGTCGACGTCGGCGAGCTGGGAGTAGAGGTAGTTGGCGCCGGCGTTGAGGCCAGCGGCGCAGGCGCCGGCGTAGGTGGTGGAGCCGCCGAAGCCGATGGCGTCGGCGACGTACTGGCTGACGGCGGCGCAGTCGATCTGGTGGGCGAAGAGGTCGCCGAGGTTGGCGGCGTTGGCGTCGATGGCGGGGATGATCATGCCGTCGAGGCCGACGCGCATGATGGCGCCGTACTGGAGGGGGAGGGTGTGGTTGGCGAAGGTGAGCTTGCCGTTGGAGCCGACGTCGACGCCGATGCCGTCGACGGAGACGACGGGGGTGCCCATGTCGGAGAACATGAAGTCGGCCTCGTTGGTGTCGAGCTTGAGGTGGACGCCGGTGACCTGGTGGGAGGCGCTGTAGACGCCGTCGGCGCCAGCGATCGACATGGTCTCGACGAGGCCGAAGTGGTGGGTGAGGTCGCCGAAGTTGTTGCCCATCTCGACCATGGTGGAGACGAAGTCGGGGGCCCACTGGAGGAGGCGGTCGTTGAGGTAGCCGGAGACGAAGCCGCGGGCGTTGTCGAGGAGGGTCTTGGCGGTGCCGTTGGGCATCGCGTTGATCATCTGCTCGAGGAGCCAGTTGGTGGGGTCATCGGCGTCGTCGGTGGCGGCGATGAACATGTTGGAGATCTGGCCGGCCTTGCCGGGCATGTTGGTGGCGATGTCGAAGGTGCTCGCCATCTTGTAGGTGCCCGTGAAGGTCATGTCCTTCGGGGTCTCGTCGGTGGGGACGGTGGTGTGTTGGTGGTGACGACCCATATAGCGAGGGGCGTGCCGAGATCCGGGCGATCGAACCCGAGCGATTCCGATGAGTTGCGATCAGGCGGCTGATCGGCTCGCCAGGTCACTCGCGTTCCCGTGGCGACTGTCGTTCCCCTTTCTCATCCGAAAACGACGAACGGCCCCACGCGGGGCCGTCGAGGTACACCGAAGCGACGCAGCTACCAGCCGCAGGCCTGGCCCTTGTTCTGCTCCTCGAGCCACTTCTGCAGCGGCGCGAAGTACTCGAGGATCGCGCTCGCGTCCATCTCGCGCTGGCCGGTGACCTGGTAGAGCGCCTCCTGCCACGGCTTGCTCGCGCCGAGCGCCAGCATCTTCATGTACGCCGCGCCGGCCTCCTTGTTCTGATAGATCGAGCACTCGTGGAGCGGGCCGGTCTGTCCGGCGATCTTGCACAGCGAGCGGTGGAACTGGAACTGGAGCACCGCCGCGAGGAAGTAGCGCATGTACGCGGTGTTCGCCGGGATGTGGTACTTCGCGCCGGGATCGAAGTCCGCCGCGCCGCGCTCGGTCGGCGCCTTGACGCCCTGATACTTCTCGCGCAGCTCCCACCAGTGCTTGTTGTAGTCCGCGGGCTTCACGGTCCCCGCGAACACGTCCCAGCGCCAGCGATCGACGAGCAAGCCGAACGGCAGGAACGCGATCTTGCCGAGCGCGATCTTCATCTGCTGGTTGATCGTCTGCTTGTCGTTGGCGACGACCTTGTCGAGCAGGCCGCGGGTCTTGAGGTAGCTCGGCGTCATCGACAGCGCGACGGTGTCGCCGATCGCCTCGTGGAAGCCGTCGTTGGCGCCCGACTGGAAGAGGATCGGGAGCTGGAAGTAGTTGTTGTAGTAGTAGTCGTGGCCGAGCTCGTGATGGATCGTCACGAGATCTTCCTGCGTCTTCTTGATGCACATCTTGATGCGCAGGTCGTTGTTGAACCCGACGTCCCACGCGCTCGCGTGGCAGACGGCCTTCTTGCCGTCGGGCTTCTGGAACATCGAGCGCTCCCAGAACGTCGGCGGGAGCGGGTTCATGCCGAGCGAGGTGTAGAAGCCCTCGGCCATCTCCACCATCTTCTTGTCGGTGTACGACTTCTCGAGCGTCGGCGTGACGTCGATCTTGGGCTGGCCCTTGTACGGCTCGAGCTCGGGGTAGAGCCAGGTCCACTGCTGCGCCCACATGTTGCCGAGCAGGTGGGCCGGGATCGGGCCGGTCTTGGCCACGACCTTGTCGCCGTACATCGCGTTGAGCTTGCGCTGCGTGTAGCAGTGGAGCTGCTGATAGAGCGGCTTGACCTGCCCCCACAGCCGATCGGTCTCGGCCGCGAACTTGTCGGCGGGCATGTCGTAGCCGGCCTTCCACATCTCACCGGCGTCGGCGAAGCCGATCGCGCGCGCGCCCGCGTTCGACAGCTCGACGTAGCGCGAGAACGGCTCCTTCTCGGCGCGACCCACGGTGTCGTGCCAGCTGGTCCACGCGGCGAGGATCTCGGCCGGCTTGCGCGACTTCTCGACGATCTCCGACAGCGCGTCGAGGTCCTTGCACTTCTTCTTCTTGGTCTTCGGATCGATCGGATCCTTGGGCCCGCACACCTCGGCGCCGCCGTAGATCGACACCATCGACGCGTTGACCTTCGCCAGCTCCTCGGCCTGCTTCGGATCGTCCGGCGCCGGGGTCATGCCGCTGTTGTAGATGAGCACGTGGAGCATGCGCGCCTCGTCGGGCGCGAGCTGCGACGCGATCGGCTCGAAGGTGCGCGCCTCCTTGATGAGCTTGGCGACGGCGATGTTCTGCTCGTTGTTCGCGGCCGCCGCGGCGGCCTCGTGCGGGTCGGTGATGTCGGTCTGGTTCGCCCACTCGGCCTGCGAGGCCGCGACCATCACGCGCCGCAGCTCGCCGTCGGCGCGCTTGAGGAACGCCGACGCCTGGGCGATCCGGGGATCGACCGGCGTCGTCGTCGTGCCGGAGCCCGAGCCCACCGCGACGAGATCGGGTGGTTGCTGCTTGGCGGTGTCGTCGGGCTTCTGTGCGGGCGTCTTGGGGCCGCCGCAGGCGGTCGCGAGGAGGAGCGGGATCAGCTGATAGGTGCGCACGAGCCGGACTCTGGTCCGGGTAGGGTCCTGTCGTCAACTGTCGCAGCTCGTCGCGCCCGTAACTAAGGTTCGCCGCCGGGCAGCGGCTCGCCGTCCTCGGTGTGATCCGGCGGGGGCGCCTTGCCTGCGCCCGGCGACTCGACGCCGCGCTCGGTGAGGATCCGCCGCGCGTCCTCCTGCTGCTTCGGATCGAGGACCGCGAACACCTTGGTCAGCGCGGCCCGGTCGTTGGCCTTGCGCGTCGCGTGGAGCTTCTGCGCGTCGGGCGTGGTGACCGTGCTCGCGCACGGGGCGTTGTTGCGGCGCGGCGGCGGGGCGCCCTTCTCGGCCGGCTCCTCCGCCTCGGGTTTCTCGATCTCGCGCAGCTGCGTGTCGATCACGTCGTTCTGCGCGGCGAGGCTCGTGTCGATCTCCTTGAGGCGCTGCACCTGATCCTGGCGCAACGCGAGCGTGGCCGACGCGTCGAGCAGGTAGCCGACCGAGGTGCCCGAGGCGGGCGGCAGCGGCGGCAGGTCACCCGGTTGCGGGTGCATGGGCTGGAGATCGGGATCCTTGCGACACCCGCCACCGAGGGTGGTGAAGGCGGTGAGGGCGACGATCAGCGAACCGACGACGAGGCGAGACATCCGGCCGAAGGTGCCACGTCTGCGACGGGACGGCGAGGACCAGCGCGGGGTTGGCCGCACGATGCGGCAAGCTCGTTGCAATCGGCAACACGAGTTACCAGCGTCACCGACCGGTTCACGAGCTAGATCACGGACATCGCGCGTTGCGGTGCGGGCATGGATCGTGCTCGCCTCGCGGTCGATGCTCACGGGTACGCGACGGGTCGTCTGCGCTTTCGTGCTCGCGACCACGCGGGTGGTCGTCGCGCAACCGACCGACGACCAACCCGTCGTGGTCCCACCGTCCGATGGGACGGCGACGCCAACCGAGCCGACGCCGCCAGCTCCGACGCCGGTCGAGCCGGCGCGCTTCCCCGCACCAAAAGAGCCGCTGGTCGTCGTGCCGAACGGGCTACCGTTCAAGCCCGCGGTGCGCGAGACCGGGCTGCGGTTCGGCTCCTACGGCCGCGTCGTCGCCGGCAGCGACCTGCGCGGCGGCAAGCCCGAGAAGGTCCTCGTCGTCGCCCACGGCCCGCGCGTCGTCGAGTCGAGCTACCTCGAGCTCGAGCTGTCGTACGGCTTCGAATATCAGTACGGCCAGGATCCCGCCGACGTCGTCACCCTCAAGCCGGTGTTCACGCTCGCGTTCGACGGCACGCTGTTCCACGACACCGGCGAGTTCGACGCGCACCCCGCGATCCGCAACATGTACCTCGAGGCCCGGCCGACCAAGTCGGTCGCGCTGTGGGCGGGCTCGCGGATGTACCGCGGCGACGATCTCTACCTGTTCGACTACTGGCCGCTCGACGATCAGAACACCGTCGGCGGCGGCGCCGAGTACCACACGCCGGCCGATCGCACCGACGCGTTCTCGATCGCCGGGCACGTCGGCTGGAACCGGCTGAACAACGACTTCACGTTCCAGCAGATCCAGGTCGCCGATCCCGCGCAGGGCGCGACGACCGTCACCCAGCTCGATCGCCAGCGCACGGTCGCGAGCGCGACCGCGAGCTTCACCCACGCGGTCGACGCCGACACCCACGTGCGCGCCAAGGTCCACGCCGAGGTCCACGCGCTGCCGGCGGGCGTGCGCCGACGCGAGGACGGCACGCACGAGAACCTGCCGAGCGACGCCGGCTTCCTCGTCGGTGCCGAGGGCTCGATCTTCGGGCTCGCGCCGAAGGACGCCGGCTTCCGCCGGTTCGCCAACGTGTTCGCGCGCTACGCCTCGGGGCTCGCCGCGTTCGACGAGCTCGCGCCGCCGACGACGTTCGGCCCCGATCTCAAGACGTCGAACGCCAGCGAGCTGTCGTTCGGGCTGTCGGCTGGCTGGGATACGACCTTCGGCAACTTGATGCTCGGCGCGCTGTCGCGCCGCTTCGTCGACGCCGACGGCGACGCGGTCGATCACGACGACGGCTGGGAGTACGCCGTCGACGTGCGCCCGCTCGTGAAGCTCGCGCGCGGCGTGTTCGCCGGCGCCGACCTGTCCTATCAGGCGCGGTTCCCGCGCGGGCTCTCGCCGATCACGCTGATCGCCCAGGACGCGACGGTGTTCCAGATCGCGCCGATGGTCGTGTACTCGCCGCTCGGCCCGTCGGCCTACGATCGCCCGCAGCTGCGGCTCGTGTATCGCGCCGCGCACCTCGACCAGGGCGCGCTCGACCTCTACGTGCCCGACGATCCGCGCCACTACCAGCCGTGGGTCCACTTCCTCGGCGTCGAGGCCGAGTGGTGGTTCAACTCCAGCACGTACCGCTAGTCAGTAGATCGGCAGCCCGCCGAGAAAGCCACCGCCGGACGCGGCGCCGAGCGGGGTCGAGGGGAGCGGGCCACCGGCGAAGCGCACGACCGCGCCGCGGGTGATGAACGCGGTGCCGTCGGGGGCCAGGACGGTGGTGTCGAGGTTCGCGAACCAATCCTCGGCGCCAGCGACGAACCGCTTGGCGTCGATGTCGTAGAGCTGGGTGTCGATGTGGCGAATAGCGCCGGCCACATCGCCGACGACGACCTTGGCGTAGTGGGTGCCCGCGATCCGCGTGGCCGCGCCGCACCGCGCGGGATCCTCGCAGTTGGCGGGATCGATCCCGGGGACCGTGAACTCCTCTCCCTGGCGGAACGGTGGCGAGTGATCCCGCCGCGCGTGGAGCGTCCGGGCGAACGTGGTGTCGACGACGCGCGCACGCTTGATGGCCTCGGTGAACTCCTCGCTCTGCTCGTAGCCTCCCGAGCCGGAGAACGCGACCGAGCCGATCCCGAGCGAGAGGCTGATGGTTCGATAGACGACCGCGCCGCTGAGCGCGAACGTCGTCGAGGGCAACGGGATCTCCGGATCGTCGCCGGCGTAGTTGATGGAGACGTTCAGCGCGCCCACCATCCCCGGACCGGTCGGCACGTCGTCGACGACCGTGATCTCCTTCGGCGGCGCGCTCGCCTCGAGATCGATCGCGCGGAGCTGCTTGCCGACGCCATACCAGATCACGTTCGCGCGGGTGTCGACGAGGACGAACCACACCGGCGCATGCACGAGGACGCGTTCGCGCGCGCCATCGGACGAGATCGCGCGCAGCCCGTGGTCCCCGCCGAGGATCGCCACCGATCCCCCGGCGCCGATCTCGCGCGTCAGCATCGCCTCGACGCTCGTCGATGAGGGTGCAGGTGGGGACGCGCCGACGGGGATGGGCGGCGCACTTCGGCACGCCCCGAGGATCGAGAGCATCAGCAGGGGACGCACGAGCTTCATCGGTGGAGCGTACCAGCGAGCTCGTGTGGGCTGGTGCGACGTGCTCCTGGCTGATCGCGAGCTGCACGCCGCACGCATTCGGACGTACGCTATGGTCATCCGCCGACCACCGACCGCCAGCGCCACCCATGGTCCAACGCGAGCACGTCCCGCGGAGATCCGCCGGCTGTGCGCCCTCGTCGTCCTCGCGGCCTGCGGTGATCCGTCGCCGCCAGCCACCACCACCAAGGCCCCCTCCGACGTGAAGCCCATGAAGCCCGACGTGACGCTCGACGTGAAGCAGGTCAGCGCGCTCGTCCACGCGCGGCTCGTCTCGCTCCGCGCCGCGACGACGGCCGAGCTCGTGGTGGACGCCGCGGCGTCGCGCGCGCTCGCCGACGGAGCGTGGGCGACGCTGCCGTACTCCAGCGGCCGCGCGGGCTGGGTCCCGCTCGTGCTCGTCGCTGACCGCTTTCGGGTCCCCACCGAGCTCGGGCTGCGGATGTCGTTCGCGCTCGACGCGACGGGCGCGCCGACGATCACGCAGGCGCCGACGCGCGAGGATCTCGTCGCGGCGACGACGATGGCGCTCGCGGGCGAGGCCCGCGCGTTCGACGTCGCGACCGCCGCGCTCGACGGCAAGGGGGCCAAGCCCGCGCGGTCGTGGGCCGAGGCGCTGCGCGTGATCCGGCTCGATCCGCGGCTGCCGGCGGCGACGTTCGCCGTCCCCGGGGCGGCGCCGAGCTGGCAGCTGATCTTCGACGATCAGCGGCAGGTGCTGATCGCGCTGCCGAGCTTCGCCGTGACGCTCGTGGAGTAGCTACCGACGAGCGAGGCTAGTTACAGGTGCTGCTGCAGTTGTTGGCCGGCTGCGACGTGCAACCACCATCGATGGCGTCGCACGCGACCTGACCACACGAGACCGCCTGGCCCGCCGAGCCGCCGCAGTTCGCGGTGCCGGGGCCCGAACAGGTCACGTCGCACTGACACGAGTTGTTGCAGTTGATCTGCTGCGAGCACGACTGGTAGCCGCCGCAGGTGACGTCACACGGTCCGTTGCCGCACGAGACGCCGCGACAGGAGCCGGCGCCCGCGCAGTCGATCGTGCACGACGCGGCGTTGACGCAGCTGACGCCGGACCGACAGTCGTTGGTGTGGCTGCACGCGATCTGGCAGTTCCACCCGGTCGGGCACGCGATCGGCTGCTGGCAGTTCTGCGCGCCAGGTGCACCACACTCGATGATGCACTCCTTCGCGCCGATGTTGCAGTTCGAGCAACCAGGGGGGCACACGTCGGGCATCGGCGCATCTGGCACGGGGCGAGCGTCGGGTCGCACGAACGCGTCGATCTTGGGATCGGTCGGCGCATCGGGCGTCCCACCGGTCACGACGCAGTAGCCCTGCGAGCAGGTGCGCCCATCGGTGCACTCGGCGTTCGACGTGCACGTGTACTCGTTGCTGTGGTGCGTGATCGAGCAGCTAGCCACGACGATCATGGCAATCGAGAAGGACCAGGTGAGCGCGAGCTTGTTCACGGAGTCCCCCAGGATAGTGCGATCCCCGCACCGTGGGATGTGATGGTCGGCACGATCATCGCGTGGCGGTCGGCGTGCCGCCCCTTCTTGACGAACATGTAGGTGCTCACACCACCGAGCACCGCGCCGGCGACGAACAGCAGGTTGCCCGTGTTGGCGAGGCGATCTCCGCGCGACTCGAGATCGGTGAGGTGCGCGAAGTCGGCCTTCGTCTTCTTCGGCGTGGCGTCGATCTCGGTCTGGACGTCACCGGCGGCACCCCCCATCCCCATCCCGATGATCGCGAACAGGCCGCCACCGACCATGCCAGCGATGTAGAGCCCGCGTTTGGGGGTGGTGTCGTCGACGGGACCGGGTGGGAGCGGCTCGCCGACCGGCGCCATGACCTCGGTCGCGTCGGCCACGCGAGGCGGCGCGGGCTCGATCGGGGTCGGCTCGGGTGCTGGCGTCGGCACGGGTGGCGTCGTGACGATGGAGGGTGGTGGTGTCTTCGACGGTGGCTGCGGACCGATCAGCACACCTTCGGGTGGGGGCGGGGGCGTGGTCGTGGTCGGGGGTGGGCCACCGAACAGCGGCGCGACGGCATCGAGCGGCGTATCGGTCTCGAGCTTCGCGAACGCCTCGCGTGCCGGCGTGCCCTTCGACGAGCGGCGCACCCACACCTCGTTGACGCCGGGCTTTCGGGTGACCGTCACGACGACGATCTCGTCGACCGCAAACGTCGCCATCACGTCGTCCTTGCACGCCGGTGTCTCGGGCTTGCAGCCCGCGGCGGCGGCCGCGTCGACGAACGAGATGTCGCCGGGCTGGACCGCGACGTCGGTCGCCTTCTTCGCGTGCGCGAGGATGGCGGCGTCGACCTTCGCGCGGGTCTTCGCGTCGGCGGTGCCGTCGGCCTTGAACACCATCAAGCTCCGCTTGTCGGCGAACGCCGTCGTCGTCATGGCCATCGTGGTGACGACCGCGAACGAGGCGATCAGCGGACCGGACGCGAACCTCATAGCTTCTCCATGCGCGCTTTGATGTCGTCGGCGTCCCCTGCGTTCGGCGCGAGCTGCAGGTAACGCTTGAACGCGCTCTTCGCGGCGGCGCGATTGCCGAGCTTCTCGTACACCAGCCCGAGCCCTCGATAGGTCGGCGCGAAGCTGCCGTTGCTCGCGGCCGCGGCCTTGAAGGTCGCGAGCGCGGCGGTGGTGTCGCCCTTGGCGTACTGCTGCAAGCCGGTGCGATACGCGACGACGGGATCGACCTTCTTGGTCGGCTCGGCGTATGGATCGATCGGCTGCGCCTTGACCTTCTTGGGATCGGGCTTCGTGACCTTCTTGGGATCGGCCTTGGGCTTGGGATCGGCCTTGGGCCTGGGATCGGCCTTGGGCTCCGGCTTCACCGTCGGCTTGGGCTCGACCTTGGGCTCGATCTTGGGCTCGACCTTGGGCTCGACGACCCCGGGCTTGGGCTCGACCTTGGGCTCGACCTTGGGCTCGACGACCTCGGGCTTGGGCTCGACCTTGGGTTCGACGACCTCGGGCTTGGGGTCGACCTTGGGCTCGACGACCTCGGGGGCGACGGCCGAGCCCGCGGGGTCTGGCTCGACGGCAGCCGAGCCGGGTGACTTCGAATCGGTCGCGGCGTTCGCGGGTCGAAACTGGGTGGGCGTGTTCGCCTTCGCCGCGACCTCGGGCTCCTTCTTGGATCCCGACGACGCGACGCCGATGATGATGATGATCAGCGCGAGCCCGACCGCGCCACCGACGGCGTAGAGCAGCGGCTTGCGATTCGGGGTGTGATCCTCCGGCTCGTCGATCGGCTGATCGGTCTCGCCGTTGGCCCACGCCCACTTCGCGAGGACGTCGTGGGCGCCCGATGCGGTACCCGCGCGAGGCAACGAGACGACCCCGGCTGCCTGCGCGTGTGCGCCGACCGGCTTGGTGCCGGACTTCGACGGCGCGCGCGACCGGATCGGGGCCGTCGGCTGTTCGGCGATCGGTTTGGTCTCGACGACGGCAGCGGCGACCGGCGCGGCGACGACCGGCGCGGCGACGAC
>JAPLLF010000693.1 GCA_026387715.1 Pseudomonadota bacterium | reverse complement strand
GAGAGACGCGTGGTTCCAGGTGGTTGCGATGGCACGAGGGTCGCCCACCGAACACGCCGGATACTCGATCCGCCACCCTGGCCTGCGCAGCAGCGTGTTCAGCGTCGATCGCGGCCGGCGATCCACGACACCCGGACCAGCACGCGTGGCGGCGTGAGCTCCGCCGCCGACAGCGGATCCGTGACGTCACCGAGCTTGCCGAGCTGCAGGAGCCCGTCGATGGAGATCCCGCGTGCGTGCGTGGGGCCCCAGTAGACGTCGAGCCCGGCGCGAAGGCGCCATAGATGACCGGTGTCGGGCTCCGCGGGCTTCTGCGAGCCGAGCCCGGCGTCGGTGCTGCAACGATCGCAGCCCAGGCGATAGACGTCGATGAAGTAGGCCCCGAGCTCGGGGCGGATCTCGACCCTGCCCCGATGCAGCGCGAACGGTGACGCCACGAGCCCGAGGCCGTAGTCGAACATCCACATCGCGGTCTCGGTCGGCGCGCCCGCACCATCCGGGGACGTGCCGTGATCGCGCGCGACGTCCAGCAAGACCGCGAGCCCGAACACGTCGCGGCCGAACGCGACCTCGAGCTGACCGCCGACCTGCGCGTCGCCTCGTGCCGCGGTCCCGTTGGCGTACGTCGCCGCGTAGCCACGCGCCGCGGTCAACCCGAGGAACACCCGGGCCACGTGGGCGGCGCGCACGACGCCGCCCGACGAGGATCCCGTCGTCCCACCCGGCGCGTCGGCGTCGTGACACGGGTCGGTCGACCCGGCGTCCCCTGGGCCATTGATGCGGAGCAGCGTCTGCGTGCGCTCGCGCTCGCACGTCCCCTGCGAGTCGAACGGGCCCTCGGTGCCCGAGGCGCCGAGCGCCTGAGGCGCGCAAGCTCCCTGGCTCGTCGAGTTGCAGTGCCAGTCGAAGTACCAGCTCTCGGCGTGGGCGGTCGCCGAAGCGAGGATCGCCGCCAGCACGATCAGGCCGACCAGCACGTGGCGCATGACGCAGTGTACGCCCTCGCCGGGGAGCGCGGTCAGGGCGAGCTGGGGGTGAGCCGCAGCTTGACCAGGAACGCGTGGTAACGAGGATCGCCGCGGAGGCTGACGAGCAGCGGATCGGAGCGGACCTCGTTGAGGCCCGCGCTCGCCGCGCCACGCGTACACCTCGGCGATCTGGAAGGCGCCCGTGTGGCGCTCGGTCGCGACGAGCTCGTCGAGCGCACGGGTGGACGCCGCGGCGTGCCCGCGCGTGTGCTCGATCATCGCGGTGAGCGAGAGCTTGTTGACCCGCTGGAGCGGTTGCGCCTGCGCGAGGGCGGCGTCCGGGTTGCCGGCGACGAGCTCGAGGACCGCGAGCCGCGCCCGCGTGAACTCCGCGGCGGGATCGAGCTCGAGCGCGCGGGTCAGCGAGCGCCGCGCCTCGACGTGCCCACCCGCGGCGATCTGCAACGCGGCGAGGCTCGTCCACGCGCTCGCGGACAGCGGATCGGAGTCGACCGCACGCTGCGTCACCGCCAGCGCCAGCTCGGGCTCGCCGAGCAGGTCGAGCAGCTGGCCATAGCGCTGGAGCGTGTCGGGATCCCTGGGATCGAGCTCGAGCGCGCGCTTGAACTCGGCGTTCGCGGCGTCCCAGTCCCACGTGATGTTGAACACCAGGTAGCCCCGGATGGCGTGCGCCGCCGCGACGTCGGGGCCGAGCTCGACCGCCTTCTGGGACTGGACGAGCGCGCGGGCGACCGCCGCGCTTCCGAGCTCCGCGGAGGTCGCGAAGTCGCGCATCCGGTACTCGGCGAGCGCGAGGTCAGCGTAGGCCGCGGCGTAGGTGGCGTCGAGCGCGATCGCCTTCTCGAACGCCGCGACCGCGCGGTCTAGGTCGACCCGCGTGTTGCGCGCGAACAACGTCCGTCCGAGCAGCACCTGGTCGTGCGCCTCGGGGTTCGTCGTGCGCGGCCCTGCGGCGTGGGTGGCGCCGAGCGGGGTGAGCTCGATCGCCAGCGCGCGCGCCACGGAGGTGGCGATCTCGTCCTGCATCGCGAACACGTCCGTGTTCTGGCGGTCGTACGACTCGGACCACACCTGGAAGCCATCGGCGACGCTGATCAGGCGGGCAATGATCCGCACGCGATCGCCGACCTTGGACACGCTGCCCTCGAGCAGCTTCGCGACGCCGAGCTTGCGGCCGATGGTGGCCGCGTCGTCGCGGGTGTTCTTGAACTGGAACGACGAGGTCCGCCCGACGATCCGCAGCCGCGGCAGCTTGGACAGCAGCACGAGCAGCTCCTCGGACAGCCCGTCGGCGAAGTACTCCTGATCCTTGCTCGGGCTCGTATCGACGAACGGCAGCACCGCGAGCGACGTCGCGGGGGGCGCGGAAGGTGGCGGCGGCGCGGCGTCCACCGTGATCGCCGACACCGTGATGCCGGGGGCGATGACCGTGGGCGCGGGATCGCGGCCGATCACGACGAACGCGAGCCCACCGGCCGCGACGAGCGCGACCGCGGCCCCCGCGAGCCACCACGCACGCCCCCGCGCGGCGACCGGGCCTGCCACGATCGGCAGGCCCGACGGCTCGGTCGCCGCCATCGGATCGAGCCTCACCACCGGCGTGGTCACGCCCGCGGTCAACGCGTCGACGACCTCCGCGCCCGAAGCGAACCGCGCGTGCGGGTCCCGATCGAGGCACCGCAGGATGGCAGCCTCCCAGATCGGCGACAGCGCGGGGACGTACGTCGTCGGTGGCGGCGGATCGGTCCGCAGGCGCTTGACCACCGCGGAGATCGACGACTCGCCCTGGAACGGTCGCACGCCCGTCACCAGCTCGTAGATCACGATGCCGAGCGCGTAGATGTCGACCTGCGCCGTGGTCTCGGAGCCATCGATCTGCTCGGGTGCCATGTAGGCCGGGCTCCCGATGACCTCGCCGGCGCGCGTCGCCATCTTGCCGGTGGCCTTGAGACGATCGGCGAGCGTCTCGCCGACGAGGAGCTCCATCGTGATGAACGCGAAGTCGCCGGCGTCGGGGACCGTGTGGCGACCGAGGTCGAACACGCGGCAGACGTTGGGATGGGTCACCTTGCGCGCGAGGAAGATCTCGCGCCGGAAGCGTTCGATGCGCTCGCCGGTCGCCACGCCGCGGATGGTCTTGAGCGCGATGTCGGTGCGCAGCTCGAGATCCGTCGCCTCGTAGACGTCGCCCATGCCGCCGTGCGCGATCAGCCGCTTGATGAGGTATCGACCGGCGATCGTGGCCCCCGGCTCGATCGTCGCGGCCATCGCCCGGAGCGACTGACGCGACGCCGGCACCGTCGCCGGCATCGTCGCCGTCGTGGAGCCTTCGCGGTCGTCTGCCATCCTCGGAGCGTAGTGGATCTCGAGGCGGCGCGCTCACCCCCGATCCGGGCTTCGCGCGGCGCACGCGCGTTCGACGGTGGCCCGCAGCAGGTCGACGTCGACCGGCTTGGTCAGGAACTCGAACGCACCCGCGAGGACGGCCGCGGCCCTGGTCTCGGAGCTCCCGAACCCCGTCGTCACGATGACGGGGAGGCCCGGGCGGACCCGGGCGACCCACGCGCACAGCCCGAGACCGTCGAGCCCATCCATGTGCAGATCGGTGACGATCGCGTCGAACGCGATCGACTCGACGAGGGTGACGGCGTCGTGGGTCGAGGTCCGCGACATCGCCTCGAAGCCCCGGCGGCTCAGGCAGGTGGCGAGGGTCTCCCCCATCGCCGGATCGTCGTCCACGATCAGCACCCGGAGCCGGGCGAGCGCCACCCCCCCGGAAGCAGTGGACGGCGCGGGCGCAGGCGCGGATCGTGGGGACGGTGTGGATGGCGCCCGTCCGGCGGCCACGTCGGGTGCGCGAGCCATGGCGTCGGGGATCGTGAAGTGGAACGTGCTGCCCGCCCCGAGCGTGCTGTCGACCCACAGCCGCCCGCCGTGCGATTCGACGATGCAGCGCGAGATGTAGAGGACGAGGCCGAGGCCGCGCTGATCGCGCTTGCCCACCTGATGGAAGCGTTCGAACACGGTGTCGAGCAACGCGGCCGGGATCCCGGCGCCGGTGTCGCGGACCGAGAA
>JAPLLF010000323.1 GCA_026387715.1 Pseudomonadota bacterium | reverse complement strand
AACGGCTACGTGATCGAGCTGACCGCCAAGCGCCCCGACCACGCGGCGCAGATGGATCCGACGCTCAACCGCGCGCGCGCGCACCTCGCGCAGTGGCTCGTGGACCGGCCGACGTACTACCTGCCCGAGCCCGACGCGTCGAAGTAGGCCCGGTGGCTGCCCCACGTGGCGGCCCAGTCCTCGAGCGGCTCGGCCCACGCCGACGGCGACGGCGCGAGCGGCGACTCGAACTGGAACCACAGCGCGCCGTGGTGGTGCATCGGGGCGTCCGTCGCCCCCTGCCGCGTGCGCTCGACGGCGCGCCCGCTCGGCCCGTGGGCGGTGAGCGGAGGCGTGACGAACACGCAGCCAGGCTGGAACGGCCCGTGCGCGGCCCCGGGCTCGCGCACGATGCCGTTGATCTCGGCGATCACGTTGCGATGGAAGAACGGCGGCCGGAACGTGTTCGTGGTGGGATCCCAGCGCGCGGGGAACACGATGAGATCGAGCTCGTCGGGCGCGGTCACCACGCAATAGATCGACGGA
The DNA here is from genome assembly GCA_026387715.1 of Pseudomonadota bacterium. GTDB lineage: Bacteria > Myxococcota_A > Polyangia > Haliangiales > Haliangiaceae > JABFXX01. The sequence continues at coordinate 1,848 of JAPLLF010000323.1, read as the reverse complement.
TCGCCGTGATCGAACGCGGTGTTGCCGACCGGCGAGAACGCCGCGAGATCGTAGACCACCGGCGCGTAGGTGCCGTGCCACGCGACGACGTCGAACGGCGAGTGATCCTGCGACGCCTCGTGCAGGAAGCCGCCGAGCTTGGCGACGACGCGGAAGTCGGGCGCGAGCCGATCCTCGAACCACGGGGCCGGGGCGCGGAAGTGGCGGGCGTCGGCGAGCCCGTTCGCGCCGACGGGGCCACGCTCGGGCAGCCGGAAGTGCCGGCCGAACGGCTCGCCGATGTAGCCCCGTGCCTCGGCGTCGCGCAGCTGCACCGAGAACACGATCCCGCGCGGCAGGATCGCGATCGCGCCGGGCGCGACGTGCAGCGGCCCGAGCTCGGTGAGGATGTCGAGCGCGCCGTGCTCGGGCAGCACGACCAGATCGCCATCCGCGCTGTAGAACGCGCGGTTCGTCATGCTGCGATTGGCCGCGTAGCGATGCACCGCGTAGCCGCGGCGCGTGCGGGCGTCGCCGGCGCCACACAGCGTGACGAGGCCGTCGACGAAGTCGCGCTCGCCGTCGATCGCGAGCGGCGCGAACCCCGCGAGCTCGATCATCGGCGGCAGCCCGAACGTGCCGGTCACGCGCGCGCCCTGCAGCGGCGCGAACGGGCGGCGCTGGCTCGCGGGCCGCACGCGGTAGCACCACGTGCGCAGGTTCTCGGCGCGGGGCGCGGTGAACCCGGTGGCGTTGAGCTGCTCGGCGTAGAGGCCGAACGGCGGGATCCGCGGCGAGTTGAGGTGCGCCGGCAACGCCCCCGCGAGCGCCTCGGCCTCCAGCGTCGCGCCGAACCCACCCACGCCGCGCGGCTCGGGACGACCGAGGATGAGCTCTCGCGCGCGCAGCCGCTGCCGCGGCGTGATCTCGTGGCGCGCGCCGGGTCCGTCGACGACGTCGACCTGCGCGCCCGCGGCGCGGAACCACGCGGCGGTCGCCTCGACGTCGGCCCGGGCGATCCAGGCATCGGCATGCGCCGCGCCGAGCACGACCACGCCGGCGAACCCGCCGGTCGGCGGCGCCCACTCCGCGGGCTGGCCGATGCGCGCCCCGCACGGCGCGATCACCGCGGCGAGCCGGTCGCCGTGACGGGCGGCGTACTCGAGCGCGAGGCAGGCCCCCTGCGAGAAGCCCGCGAGCACGAGGCGCGCGCCCGGCGCGAGCAGGGCGAGCGCCGCGACCGCGCGCTCGACGACCCCGAGCGCGTCGACCACGCCGGCGTCGCTGCCCGCGCCCGGCTCGCCGTAGCGGATCGTGTACCAGCGATCCATCGCCTCACCGGCGCAGAGCCCGACGATCGCGACCTCTGGATCGCTGCCCGCGATCTCGCGATAGCGCCGCGCGATCGTGCCGGCCTCCGCGCCGCGCCCGTGCAGCGCGAGCACGACCGTCGTCGCCTCGGGGAGCGCGCCGATCACGACCGCCTCGCGATCGCCGAGCAGGACGCGCCCTCCGCGCCCCGGCGGCCGCAAGCCGACGAGCGCGTCGAGCACGAGCTTGCCCGGCAGCTCCGGTCGCGTGGCGAGCGCGGCGCGCACCGTCTCGGGCGTCCCGCCGATCGCCACCAGCGACACCGGCGCGCCCGCGCGCACCAGCAGATCGTGGACGTACGCGTCGAGGTCGACGCGATCGACCGCCGCCTCCAGCGCCGCCAGCTTGCCGAGCGTGCGCTGGTGCGCGAGGAAGTGCGGCAGCAAGATCGCGTGCAGCGGCGCGTGGGGGGTGCGCAGCGCGCAGCCGAGCAGATGGGCGAGCGCGTGCTGCAGGCCCGGGGTGCCGCGCTCGAACGCCTGGGCGCACGCCGAGGCA
>JAPLLF010001237.1 GCA_026387715.1 Pseudomonadota bacterium | reverse complement strand
CCCCGGGCCGATCGCGACGCGCATCGATCGTGCCCTCCGCGCGAAGTTTCGCGACGACACGCTCAAGCGCTCGATCGTGGCGTACCTCGTCGGCGGGATGCCCAGGGGCGTCCACGACGATCGGATCGAAGAGGCCGCGGCGGAGTTCCTGCGGCGCGACGTGGTGACCCAGGAGCTCGCGCGCCAGTTCACGATCCGTGGACGCGTGGCCGTGGTCGACACCGTCGGCAAGACCAACCTGTTCGACAAGACGGATCTGTTGCTCATCGGGCAGACCCAGGCACCCGTCTCGATCGTGCGCGATTCCGGGACCCTGACGATCGCGGCGGCGTTCGATTCGGGCTGGAACTTCGTCGAGTTGTTCGCGCTGGGAGGTGGCATGCCAACTAGAATCTCGATTCCGGAGACGAATCTCGATAACGTCATTCAGCGGATCAACGATGCCCCGGCTCCACATGGAAAATCCTGAACCGGTCGACGCGCCCGAGGTGAGCCACAACGTCGCCGATGCCGCGGCGGACGCGTTGCTCGACGCCTACCTCGATCCCACGGCCGGCGAGATGCAGCACATCGGCAGCTACGAGCTACCGTCGGCGCTCGAGGTCGAGCGGGTGATCGAGTACGTCCGGGCGCTGTTGTTTCCAGGCTACGCCGGGCCCGACGTGCCACGCGCGGGCAAGCCGGCCCTGCGTGCGTTGATCCGGGGACGGATGGCCGTCCTGCAGGAGTCGCTGCAGCGGCAGATCTATCGCGCGCTCCACCACAAGCGGCAGCAGAACCTCGGCTTCCCGGCGCTGGAGTGCGTGGACTGTCGCGAGACCGCGCAGGGCATCACCGAGCGCTTCCTCGCGCGCTTGCCCCTCCTGCGCGCCCAGGTGCGCCTCGACCTCCGCGCGGCGTACGAGGGCGACCCGGCGGCGTCCGGGGTGGACGAGATCCTGTCCTGTTACCCGGGGACCTACGCCGTCACGGTCTATCGGATCGCCAACACCCTGCAGGTCGACGGCGCCCTGGTGATCCCGCGGATGATGACCGAGATCGCTCACCGGCGAACCGGGATCGACATCCACCCGGGGGCGTCGATCGGTCCGTCGTTCTTCATCGATCACGGCACCGGCGTGGTGATCGGTGAGACGACGCGGATCGGCGCCCAGGTGCGGATCTACCAGGGCGTCACGCTCGGCGCGCTGACCGTTCCCGTGGGAGACGCCCGGCCGGAGCCCGGGCATCAACGTCACCCGACGATCGAAGATCGCGTCGTGATCTACGCCAACGCGACGATCCTCGGTGGCCAGACCGTGATCGGCGAGGGCGCTGTCGTCGGCGGCAACGCCTTCGTGACCGCGTCGGTCGCGCCCGGAACGAAGGTGGGCGGGAAGCGACCGTGATAGAATTTCTCCCGTCGAATGGCTGACGAGGCACGCCCGCGCACCGCTACGCGTCTCCGTGGCGAGCCGCCGCCAGGTCTGGAGCATGGCGACGAGACCCTCCAGCGCATCGGGCGCTACGAGGTCATCAAGATCATCGGCAAGGGCGCGATGGGCATCGTCTACAAGGCCCGCGATCCATTGCTCGATCGCGTCGTCGCGGTGAAGACGATCATGGCTCCCCAGGGGCAGGGCAAGCGCGTGCGGTCTGCGTTCCTCGAGCGCTTCCAGCGCGAGGCCAAGGCCGCGGCGAAGATGCAGCACCCCGCGATCGTCACGATCTTCGACGTCGGGGTGGACGAGGAGTCGAGCGCGCCGTTCATGGTCCTGGAGTATCTGCCCGGGGAGTCGCTCGCCGATCGCCTCGATCGCGTGCGGATCCCGATCTCGCGCTGCGTGACGACGGCCCTCGATCTGGCCAGCGCGCTGGCGTTCGCGCATCGCCAGCGCATCGTGCACCGCGACGTCAAGCCCGCGAACGTGCTGCACGCCGGCGACAACCGCTGGAAGCTGGCCGACTTCGGCATCGCGCGCATGCCCGACTCGGATCTCACGCAGGTCGGCATCTTCATGGGGACCCCTGGCTACTCGCCGACGGAGGCGATCCGCGAGGGGCGCTACACGCCGCAGGCCGACGTGTTCGCGTGGGGTGCGGTGATGTACGAGCTGCTGTCGGGGCGCATCCCCTACGAGGGCCCGGACACCAAGACGACCAACAGCTACGTCGTCGCGGGCTCGGCGCCGCCGCCGACCAAGCACGACCCGTCGATTCCGGCGCCGATCTCGGAGGTGGTGATGACCGCGCTCCAGCCGTCGGCGAGCGCGCGCTTCAAGGACGGCTCCGAGGCCGAGGCCGCGCTGCGCGATGCCTGGCAGCGCTGCATGATGGAGTCGCTGGTGCATCCGTCGGTGCTCGCGATGGAGGAGGTGCCCCACGACAAGGTGCCGGCGCGCATGCACGAGCCGCACGGCGCCACCGCCAAGGGCTCGGGCGGCCGGCCGCCGCCGATCCCGACGACGCCACCCCCGATCGCGAAGCCCGCGCCGCTCGTCATCGAGAGCAGCGGTAGCGACGACGACCCGACGACGATCCTCGTGCGCGAGGATCTGCGCAACGAGGTGAAGTCGATGAAGGCGCGCGAGGAGGCCAAGACCGCGAAGACCTCGAAGTCGATGCAGAGCGGCCCGCGCAACGCCCCGGTGGAGGTGCACACCGAGCACACCGTCGACGACGTGATCCCGCCACCGCCGCCGACGAAGGATCCGAAGGAGCCGAAAGACGCGCTGCGGCGGCCGGTGATCGGGCGGACCATCGCCGAGCGCAAGTCGATGAGCACCGTGACGCTCGTCGTGATCGTCGTGATCGTGATCGTGCTCGGTGGCGTCGCGCTGTTCCTCGCCGCGCTCAGATGAGCTGCGCGACAGCCTCGGCGCAACCGCGCGCGAGCGTGTAGCCGGCGCCGCCGTGCCCGTAGTTGTGGATGATGCGGACCCGGAGCACGTCGCCGACGTCGAGGCCGAGCCGGCGCGCGTGCGCGAGGATCCGCGCGGTGATGGCCGGATCCTCGCCGGCGAGCTCGTCCGTCGGGATCGCGCAGCCACCGAGCACGAGTTCGTCGCGGCGCGGGATGATGTAGAAGATCGCGTCGGGGTCGCGATCGTCGGTGAGCGATCGCCCGAGGTGCGCGGCGCCGGGCCTGGTGACGACGATCTGGCCGAGGAGCGGCTGGAGCTGGTCGTCGTTGCAGAGCACGCGGGCGCCCAGGCCGGTGCAGTTGACGACGAGGTCGCCGGGTTCGGCGGTCAGGTCGGTGACGGATCGGAGCTCGATCGTCGCGCGGAGCTGCGAGGTCAGCCACGGCAGGAAGGTCGCGGGGGTGACGCGCGGCGCGACGAAGCGCCACGCGAGCGGCGCACCGACGCACGGCGCGGCGACGCGCGTGACCTCGGGAAGATCGACGGCCCACCACGGGAGCTCCGGCGGTTCGTGGCCCGTTCCTGGCTCGATCTCGTACCCCTCGAGCACGTCGACGCCGGTCGCCGCGTTCGCCGCCAGCTCCACGAGCCAGGCGCGCGTGCGCGCGGCCCACGCCGCGACGAGCTGGGGTGGGCCGGCGCGATACGGGAACCAGACGGCGCCGGCGACCGCGGACGTGGTGGCCTCGCCGGTCGCGCGCGCGACCACGCGGACGGTGTGGCCGAGGGATTCGAGGACGAGCGTGGTGGTCAGGCCGATCACCCCCGCGCCGACGACTGTGACATGCACGTGGACATGATAGACGATCGAGCAGATGGACGTGTCGCCGGTCGTGATCGTCGCGCTCGCCGGGGTCGCGTTCTTCGCGAGCACCGTCGACGCGATCGCGGGCGGTGGGGGCCTCGTGACCGTGCCGGCGCTGTTCGCCGCGCTACCAGACCCCCAGCTCGTGTACGGCACGAACAAGGGCCAGAGCGTGTGGGGCTCCGGCGCGGCGCTGGTCTCGTTCTGGCGCGCCGGCAAGGTCGATCGCCGGCAGGCGCTGTTCACGTTCCCGCTGGGGATCCTCGGCGCGGCGATCGGCGCCTGGCTCGTGCTGCAGCTCGACAAGGCCGCGCTGCGGCCGGTCGCGATCGGCATGCTGATCGGCGCGGCGACGCTGCTCGTCGTCCGCAAGCCGACGCGGCTCGAGGAGGATCCGGCGCGTTATCGGGCGTGGGTGGCCGCGCTGCTCGCGCTCGTGATCGGCGGCTACGACGGCTTCTTCGGCCCGGGCACCGGCACGTTCCTGATCGTCGGCTTCAACGTGCTGTGCGGCAAGTCGATGACGAGCGCGACCGCCGACGCCAAGGTCGTGAACTTCGCGTCGAACCTCGCGTCGTTCGCGATGTTCGCTTGGCACGGCGCGATCGTGTGGAGCGTCGCGTTGCCGATGGCGGCGGGGCAGCTCGCGGGCGGGATCCTCGGCGCGCGGTTCGCGATGCGCGGTGGGTCGCGGCTGATCCGGATCGTGGTGCTCGCCGTCTCCGGAGCGCTGATCGTGAAGCTTGGCGTCGAGCTCTTGCATGGGTAGTGAGGCGCCGATCCGCCCGATCGATCCCACCCGGTTCGGGGACGCGGTGCCGGCGAGCGTCCGCGCGAAGCTGCGCTCGGGTGCCGATCCGTACGCGCGCTGGGTGCGAGTGACGGGGGGCTCCTCGCAGGTGATGACGTGCATCGAGCTCGCGTACGGCAAGCCGGTCGAGCTGGCGCCCGAGGAGCTCGGCTGGCTGTGCGGCATGACCATGTTCGTCACCAGCGGCGCGAACATCGCGAGCGCGCTGATCGGGTGCCGGCGACTCGCGGCGGTGCCGCACGTGCTCGCGGCGTTCGCGGCAGGCGTCGCCGTGAAGCTCCCGACGACCCACCCGCAGTGGACCGCGATCGGCGAGCTCGTGGCGCGCGCGCGCGCGGCGAACGTCGAGCTGGACCTCGACGCGCTCGTGCCGGCGATCGCCTCTGGCTGTGGCGCGAACGCCGCGACGATCCGGGGAGTGGCGCTGGAGCTCGCGCGTCTCGTCGGCGACCGGGGCGCGCTGCGCGGCGCGCTCGAACGCGCCGGTGGCGCACGGATGGACGATGCGATCGCGGTGCTCGGGCTCGCGGTCGATCGGACGAGCGACGGGGAGGATCGGGACGAGGAAGCGACGACGAGCGCCTGGCCGATCCGATCGGGGTCCTGGGCGCACGGCTCGCGGTGCGACGTGGGCCGATCGCGCCCGCGCGTCACGCGCGGGATCACCAGGATCGGGCGTGGTTCGAGCTCGTCCAGAGCGCGGGCCCGGCGGACGTCGATCGGCTGCTCGACGCGCCGTGGCCCACGTCGATCGACGACGCGACGGTGCGCGTGCACGCGCTCGCGGACCTGCCGGCCGACCCTCGGATCGCGCGCGCGGTGGTCGCGGCCGCGGCACGCTTCCGGCTCCCCCGTGCACGCGCGTTCCACGACGCGGTCGCCACGTTGCTGGCGCGCTATCCCCGCGCGACGGCGCTGGCGGCGATCGAGGCGATCGAGCGCGGCGATCCCGAGCGCGGCGAGTACGGCAGGGCGCGCTTCGAGCTCGAGCGCCACCCGCCGCGGTCGGGCATGGCGGCGCCCACGCTCGTCGAGGCCGCGCGAACGCGCACGTCCGACGCGGTCGACGTCGCGGCGCTGTGGGCGGCGCACGCGGCGAGCCCCGGCGACCTCC
>JAPLLF010001122.1 GCA_026387715.1 Pseudomonadota bacterium | reverse complement strand
GCCGGCGGCGGCGGCGCGATCCAGTTCACCGCCGCGAACGTCGTGACGGTGAGCGGCACGATCTCCGCGGCGGGCGCCGGGGGCGAGTCCGGCCATCCCCTCGACCCCAGCTTCGGCGGCGGCGGCGGTGGTGGCGGCGCTGGCGGCGCGGTCCTGCTCGAGGCGGGTCGCGTCGACCTGCTCGGCGTCGCGGCCGCGAACGGCGGCGGCGGTGGCGGCAACGCGCTCCTCGCCGGCAACGGCGCGACCCGGTCGCGCACCACGGCCTGTGCGAACGGTGGCGGCGCCGGGCTCTACGCCGCGGGCGGCAACGGCGGTTGTCGTGACGTCGCGGCGACGAGCCAGCCCGGCACCGGCACGGTCGATCGCGGCGGTGGCGGCGGCGCGGCGGGTCGCATCACGGTTCGTCGTCGGGACGGCGCGACGACCGGCGTCGCCAGCCCGACGCCGTCGGTGACGCCGGCCACGTTCGAGTGATCGATGGGACGCGTGCGGATCGGTGTCTGCTCGGGACCTGCCGACGCGGCGCTCGTCCGCTCGGCGTTCTCGGCGCACGACCTCCACGTGGTGATCGGCGCCGAGCAACACGCGAACCTGCTCGGCGGGCTCGGCGGCGGCTTCCTGCGCCTCGACATCTGGGTCGACGACGAGGACGCTGACGAGGCGACCGCGCTGCTCGCCGATCTCCGCGGCGCCACGCCCGACGACACCGCGTTCCCTCCCGACGACAGCGACGAGCCACCCGACGACGTCGACGATCACGAGCTCGACAACCGACTCGCGCTGCGCCGCGGCACCGGCATCGCCGTGCTCACCTCGCTGATCATCACGTTCGGCACCGGCCACATGTTCACCGGCGCGTGGAAGCGAGGGCTCACGCTCGCCGGCCTCGAGGGGCTTGGCATCTGGTACCTCGCCCACGGGGTGGCCGCCGGCGGCCTGCTCGTCGGCGGGTCGATCTTCCTCGACCTCTGCGGGGCGCTGATGCGCCTCCGCTCGCCGAAGCCGACGATCCCGACGGCGCGCATCCACCGCTGAGTCAGCCCGTGCGAGCGGGCCAGCCCGTCGCTACCGGTCTCGACGGAGCCTTCTCGAGCGGCATGGGCGTCGACGTCGACGTCGGGCGACGGCGACGCTAGTGGTGGTCGCGGTGACGCTTGTCGTCCTCGTCCTTGCGCTTGCGCTCGTCGTCTTCACGGCGCTTGCGATCGTCGTCGTCGCGACGCTTGCGATCGTCGTCGTCCTTGCGCTTGCGCTCCTCGTCGGCGCGCTTGCGATCGTCGTCCTGCTTGCGACGATCCTCGTCGGCCTTCTTGCGGTTGTCCTCGTCGCGCTTGCGGGCCTCGTCCTCGGACTTCTTGCGCTGCTCGTCGTTGCGACGCTTGTCTTCCTCGGCGCGCTTGCGATCGTCGTCCTGCTTGCGACGGTTGTCCTCGTCGGCCTTCTTGCGGTTCTCCTCGTCGGCCTTCTTGCGGTTCTCCTCGTCGCGCTTGCGCGTCTCGTCCTGCTTGCGACGGTTGTCCTCGTCGAGCTTCTTGCGGTCCTCGTCCTGCTTGCGACGGTTCTCCTCGTCCTGCTTGCGACGGTTGTCCTCGTCGGCCTTCTTGCGAGTGTCCTCGTCCTGCTTGCGACGATTGTCCTCGTCGATCTTGCGACGGTTGTCCTCGTCGACCTTCCGCCGCTTGTCCTCCTCGTCCTTCTTGCGACGGTTGTCCTCGTCGATCCGGCGCCGGTCCTCTTCGTCCTTCTTGCGCTTGTCGTCCTCGAAGCGCTTGCGCTCGTCGTCCTTGCGGCGCTGCTCCTCGAGCTTCTTGGCCTCCTCGTCCTTCTTGCGCTTGTCGTCCTCGAAGCGCTTGCGCTCGTCGTCCTTGCGACGCTGCTCCTCCTCGAAGCGCTTCTTCTCGGCCTCGACGCGCTTGCGCTCCTCGTCCTTCTGGCGCTCCTCGTCCTTGCGGCGCTGCTCCTCGGCGCGCTTCTTGTCCTCGTCGCTACGCTTGCGCTGGTCCTCCTCGAAGCGCTTCTTGTCCTCGTCGCGACGCTTGCGCTCCTCCTCCTGCTGGCGCTTCTGCTCTTCCTCGAAGCGCTTCTTGTCGGCCTCGACGCGCTTCTTGTCGTCCTCCTCGCGGCGCTTCTTCTCTTCCTCGGCCTGGCGCTTCTGCTGCTCCTCGAACCGGCGCTGCTGCTCGACGCGCTGGCGCTCCTGCTCGTCCTTGTCCTTGCGACGCTGATCCTCGAGCTTGCGACGCTCGTCCTCTTGCTGGCGGCGCAGCTCGGTCTCGCGCTTGGCCGCTTCCTCGGCGAGCCGGCGCTGCTGCTCCTCGTTGCGTCGACGATCCTCGTCGTAGCGACGGCGCTGCTCCTCGCTGGCGGCGCGCTGGCGATCCTGCTCGAGCTTGCGCTCCTGCTCCTCGAGCTTGCGGCGCTGCGCCTCGCGACGCTCGCGCTCCTCGAGCTCGCGGCGGTGATCCTCGGCGATCTTGCGCCGTGCCTCTTCCTGGCGGCGCTCGCGCTCGGCGAGCTCGTTGCGCACCTTCTCGTCGCGGCGGTGCCGACCGTCCCACTCGCGCTGGCGGTCGCGCGCGCGGCGCTCGGCCTCGTTGCGCTGGTCGACGTTGTACCGGCCGATCTGCTGCAGCTCGGTGATCCGCGAGTGCCGCGTGTCGAGGCGGTGACGGCCCAGCCAGTCGTCGTCGGGTCCGGCGATCCAGCGATCCTTGCCGCGCCGGTTGTAGCGATACTGGAGGTGGGTCGCGGTGAGGTACGACGTGAGGTTCGTCGTCGCGTAGTAGCGATACAGATCCGTCGACAGCAGCACCTGCGCCTGCACGAAGCGCCAGCTGTCATCGGGGAAGTAGTTGTCGTCGCTGTAGCCGACCGGCGCCCAGCCGACGTAGCCCTCGCCCAGGCGCCATTGCACCCACGCCGGGCCCCACGTCGTGTCGGGCCGCCACACCCAGCGATTCGCCCACACCCAGCGACCGTAGTGATCCGTCGCCCAGCCGAAGCGATCGTTGCTCACCCACGTGAAGCCGTATTCGGTGTTGCGCCAGTAGCCGTTGGCGTACGGCTGGAACGAACCGCCGGACGGCGCGAACACCCAGCCGAACCGCGAGTCGTCGTACCAGGTGCCGTACGGCGCGAGCTCGTTGTAGAACACGTCGATCGACGGGACGTTCTGGCCCTCGACGTCGATGGAGATGTCGACGTAGACCGGATCGCCGTAGTTGATCGGCGGCGGTTGCTGCGGCGGCGGCGGCGGCTGCGGCGGCTGATACGGCTGCGCCGGCGGCTGATACGGCTCGGACGGCGGCGGCTGTTGCGGATATTGCGGATCCGGCGGCTGCTGCGGGTATTGCTGCTGCGGGTACTGCTGCTGCGGATATGGCTGCTGGTAGCCATACTGCGGAGGCGGCGCATTCGCCGGGATACAGCTAACGAGAAGAAGAGCACTCAGCCAACGAAGCTTCCGCATGGGACCTTTCGACGAACCGGGGGTGGGACGACGTGCACCCGCTCGAATTCATCGACGACTATCCCATATTGCGGGCTATTCCAGCGCCGGGGAGGCCTCGCGCGGCCCGAAGAACCGCATCGACGCCATGATCGTCAGCTCGTCCCCGTTGGAGACCTGCTTGCGCGCGCCGAGGTCGAGCCCCCACTTGATGTTCGCGAGCCCGATGCCCGCGCTCATGTACGTGGCCCCGGTGGAGTTGTCGTGGAGCGCGCCGCCGCGGAGGGGATAGCCGCTCTGGCCGTTGTTGGTGGTGAGGAAGTACTCGAGGCCACCGCCATAGCGCGCGGCCTGCTCGGCGCCGTCGAGTCGCCACCGCATGTCGAACGACACGCCGAGCGAGGGCGCCGGCCGCGCCATGACCCCGCCGCCGATCGCGCGCGGGAACTGCGTCGACTCGGTGCCGAACAGGTTGTAGCCAGTGAGCCCGAGGTTGACCATGTCGGTCATCCGCAGCGTCATCCCGAGATCCCAGTTGACGCCGCTGGTCTTCACTTCCATCGGCATCGACGAGTCGAACCGGAAGTACTTGATGGAGGCGCCGATCAACACGCGCGACGTGAACGCGCGCGACAGCGACATGCCCGCGACGTGCGTCCGGCGCGACATCGTCATGCCGTCGAGATCGGGGTTCGAGCCCGCGTAGTCGTAGAAGAAGCAGCCCGGCATCGGGCTCGTCGAGTCGCACGCCGACACGCCGACCAGCGACGCCGAGTCCGACGCGCGGTAGCCGTAACCACCCTCGAACACCAGCTCGCGATTGAGGCCGAGGCCCGCGGGGTTCATGCCGATCGCGGAGCTGCCCGTCGCGCCGCCGCGCAGCGCTTCACCGAGCGCGATCTCGCGCGGCCCGAGCAGATCGCCGAGCGAATCCGCGTGCGCGGCGCCACCCGTCACCAGTAGAGCTCCCAACAGGACGGCGTGGCGCATCCCCGAGTGTTCGCGCACCCCGGCGCGCGACGCAAGAAACCGGCGGTCGAACTGGCACATCCGGGTCGCGCGGGCGCGCCAACCTGGCAAGCCGGGCGGGTGAAGATCGCGGATCTGAGAACGTGGGGGCATGGTTCGCGGCTCGGCGCTCACCTGGTGCAGCCGCCGCGCCGAACCCGCGGTCGGACGTAAACCCAAACGAAAACGTAAACGCAAACGACGTCGTTTACGTTTACGTCTGGGTTTGCGTTTGCGAGAAGTCAGCGCCCGAAACGAGCACAGCCTCCCGTGGGGGAGGCTGCATCTCACATCAAGTCAGCTGATGGGGATCGAGTTACCAGCGATCGCCGCCGCCGCCACCACCACCACCGCCGCCGCGACCACGACCGCCGCGACCACCGCGGCCACCGCCGCCGCCGTAGTCACCGCCGCCGCCGCCGCCGCCGCCGTAGCCACCGCCACCGCCGCGGTCGCCACCGCCACCACCGCCGCCGTAGCCACCACCACCGCCACCGCCGCGATAGCCACCGCCGCCACCGCCGCTGAAGCCACCGCCGCCACCACCGCCGCCACGCGGCTGACGCTGCTCGGCTTCGTTGACGCGGAGGGGACGACCATCGAGGGTGTGACCGTCCATCCCTTCAATGGCCTTGGCGGCCTCTTCCGGGGTTCCCATCGTCACGAACGCGAAGCCACGGCTACGGCCGGTCTCACGGTCAGAAACGAGGTGGACATCGCTAACGGTTCCGAAGTCTTGGAACGCGGCGCGGACGCCATCAGCAGTGGTGTTGAAGGAAAGATTGCCAACGTACAGACGAGTGTTCATCGCTTGCTCGATCCGGCCCAGTGACTGGAACAAAAACCCGCCCCCAAGGGGGCCTCATGTGGCTCGAAGGCGGGTTGGAAACTGAATTCAGCCCACCGAGCACCGGAAATGAGGAATGTTGGACGCAGCAATGCAACGCAAACGGCAAACCATTCGTTCCGAGACCTGTGGCGAAACGAAACGTACTTAGTTTCGTGGGAAAAAGCACGATCGATCTTCAGTGACCGCGCGGCGAGGACGCAAGCCCCCCAAAGCACACACGTTCGAACCGCCGACATTGCCGAAACCCCAGGCGGATCGGGGTGTCCGTAGACCTCGAGAGATATGCTCGACCCGGTGATGTCCGAGCTCGAGCGAACGCTGGTCAAGCGCCTGCGTGACCGCGACGAGCGTGCCTTTCGCGAGCTGCTGGCCCTGCACCGCGACCGGGTGTTCAACATCACGTATCGCATGCTCGGCAACCGGGCCGAGGCCGAGGACGTCGCGCAGGAGGTGTTCATCACCGTCTTCAAGACGATCGAGTCGTTCCGCGAGCAGTCGAAGTTCTCGACGTGGCTCTACCGCGTCGCGGTGAACCACTGCAAGAACCGGATCAAGTACCTCGCGCGTCGGCACGATCGCGATCGCGACGAGCTCGACGAGACGCAGCACGGCACGCCGAGCTCGACCAACGGGGCGATCGGGACGCCGACCCGGCCGGCGCCGGACCGCGCGCTCGAGGGTGCCCAGATGGAGAAGCTGCTCGAGGCCGCGATCGCGAGCCTCGACGAGGAGCAGCGCGTGGTGGTCGTGCTCCGCGACATCGAGGACCTCTCGATCGAGGAGATCTGCGAGATCACCGGGCTCCCGGACGGCACGGTGAAGTCGCGGCTGCACCGCGCGCGGCTCGTGCTGCGCAAGAAGCTCCAGCGCGAAGGAGTGTCATGAGCGACATGAGCGACGACGAGCGAGCGCCCGACGATCGGGACGAAGACGAGATCCCCGACGACGTGCTGGCCACGTTGTCGGACTTCCTCGACGGCGTCCTGCCGATCGACGAGCGCCCGCGCGTCGAGGCGAAGCTGCGCGACGACGCGCTGTGGAAGCGCGCGCACAACGAGCTGCTGTCGACCCGCGGCGCGCTGTCGACGCTGCGGCGGGCGCGCGCCCCGCAGACCTTCGATCAGGACGTCACCTCGACGATCCACAAGCGCTCCGCGGGCCGGTTCTTCGCCCGCCGGACGTTCGGCGACCGCGTGCCGTTCGGCCTCATCATGGTGGTCGCGGTGATCGCGCTGATCGCGATCGGGATCACGTTGTACTCGTCGCAGACGGGGTCGCTCAAGAGCGACAAGCAGCTCGCCCCGCGGCACCACGAGCCGGTGGTCGACCCGCTGTAGGCTAACCGCCGGCGTGCAGCGACGCGCAGAACTGCTTGAGCGGCTCGCGTCGCTCGGGGGGGACGTACTCGAGGTTGAGCTGGCGATCGGTGACCTCGAAGAACGTCCGCTCGGCGGCGAGCAGCTCGGTCTCGGCGCGCTCGATCGCGGCCTGATCGACGTCGCTGAGGTTCGTCCGGACCAGCGCCGCCTCGTCGTCGCGCTTGTGGTTGATGAAGAACCCGCCGAGGATCAGCTTGGCCTTCACCGCCATCGAGTGGATGTCGTCGCCCGTTCGATGCGGGAGCGCGAGGACCTCCTTGAGCAGGTCGGCGGCCGCGGGCGAGGCGCGCTCGTAGGCGCGGCGGGTCACGAACCCCAGATCGAAGATCGCGAGCTGGGGCGCGAACAGCATCCCGTACGTGCGCGACATCACCGCGTAGTAGGAGAAGTGCTTGCCGATCTCGCGGAGCAGCTCCGGCCGATCGCCGAGGTCACGCCCGAGCCGCCGGTACTGGTGGAACACGTCGTACACCGCGCGCAGGTTGCGCGCCTTGATCGCCTCGCGCAGGTAGTTGTTGAAGAACCGGATGCACAGCCGCAGCGCCTGCTCGTCGTGATGCGCGTCGGCGCGCATCGCGATCACGCGGGTGGCGTCGGAGAACGTCGACACCGCGTGGTTGGCGGCGTGCACGGCCCGCAGGAACCCGTGCTCGAGCTGGGTGAGGCACTTCATCTCGAGCCAGACCTTGCCCTCGGAGAGCATCTCGAGCGCCTCGTCCGACAGGCCGACGAAGTCGGCGCGGTCGACGATGAACCACTCCTTCGGCATGCGGCCCTTGTGCTTGTCGTAGTGGTCGAGGATGACCTTGATCGCCCACGCGCCCTCGGCCGCGACGTCGTGATCGTTGCGATCGAGCGACTTGATGATGATCGTGCCGAGCTGGCCGATCCGGGTCGCGAGCTCGGTCTGCGTCTCGCCCGGATCACGCCGGCGGTCGCCGGCCTCGGTGATGATCTCCATCGCGTCGTCGCGGAGCCGGATGATGAGCCGCGATGGATCGACGAACCGGACGACGTAGAAGAAGTACGGGATCAGCAGCGCCCAGCCCGCGAGCGCGACGTAGACGGCGATCGCGATCGCCCAGGTCGGCGCGAACTTCGGGCCGATCATGTAGTCGACGAACAGCACGTGCGCGGCGCCGAACGCCATGAACGAGAGCACGTAGCGGTTGACGCGATCCTTGAGGAAGATCTCGATCAGCTTCGGCGTGTGCATGTTCGCCGTCAGCGGGATCGCCAGGCCGATCGTCGCGATCAGCATCGCGAGGACGTTGTTGTAGGCCCGCGCCATCGGCGACAGGATGTCGACGAGCTTGGCGTTGTTGACGTCCGCCCACGACATCGCGCTCGCGCCCGGATAGTCGGCGGCTCGCCACTCGGCGAAGAACTCGAGCGCGAACAACGCCGCGAACGCGACGAAGGCGATCGCGAACGATCGCAAGAACAGCTTGCGCATCGGCGTGAGCCTATCGAGGTAATCCGCGCGGGGCGAACTTTTTTGGCCGCGTTCGGCGCTAGTCGGTGTCGTCCTGCAAGAACGCGAAGTAGCGCTCGGGCAGGTCGTCGAACTCGAGCGCGCCGCCGCACGACGGGCACTTGAACACCGGGGGCTCGAAGCTCGTCGCGAGGATCGCCGCCGACTGCAGCAGGCGCTCCTCCTGGTGATCGCAGCCGATGCAGTGGAACGGCGCGAAGAACGACGTCACCGTGCCGCGCCCGATCACGTCCTTCACCATCGACGCCTGGAGGATGAACGGCACCGAGCACGCGTGGAACTCGTAACCCTGGATCCGCGCCTGGCGCAGGAACTCGCACCAGGCCCGCACGCCGAGCGAGTTCATGTAGGTGACCTGCGCGACGTCGAACACGACGCGCCCGACGAGCGCGGGCAACAGCTCGTCGAACCGCGTGGCCTCGGTGAAGTCGCCGCGCAGCACGACGCGGATCCGGTCGCCGTCCTTGACGACCTGCCACTGCGTGAGCTTGGCGAGCGCCGCCTTCGCCGCGGCGTCGAGCTGGCCGAACGCGACGCCGACGACCGTCTTGCCGTCGCGCGGCTGGGCCCACACGACCGTGCCCTTGAGCGTGAGCGTCTGCCCGGCCTGATCCTCGGAGGTGATCGCCAGGGCGATCGGCTGGCCCTCGGTGCACGCGCCGGTCACCACCACCCGCACGCCATCCACCGAGAGGTTCGACACCGTGGCGTCGACCTGCTTGCCCGCGAGCTCCACGCGGATCGCGAAGCCCTCGGTTCCTGGGCGTGGCTCGCCGAGCTGGATCGCGACCACGTCGTGCAGCTCGTCGGCCGTCATCGGCGCGATCAGCAGCTCGTCGCAGCCACACTTGGAGACCTCGCGCATCTGATCGCCGGACAGCTGCTTGCCCGCGACGAGGATCACCCGCGTGCTCGGCGACTGCGCCTTGATCCAGCGGGCGACCTCGTAGCCACCGCCACCCGCGATCTCGACGTCGATCACGACGAGCGCGGGCTCGGCCGCGGCGAACATCGTGCGGGCCTCGTCCGCGGTCGTCGCGACGATCAGCTCGAGCCCGAGCCGCTCGAAGGGTGGCGCGGTGAAGTGGCGCAGGAGCTCGCTGGTGTTCGAGACGAGGACCTTGGCCACTGGATGCTCACGTTACCACGCGCCCGGATCGTCAGAAAATGATGGCACGCAGGATCACGATGAAGGCGATGAACGCGAGGATCGCGCCGCCGATCACCGACACGCCGCGGACGAGCGTGCCGCGATCGTAGGCCTCGCGCTCCGCCGTGAGCTTCTCGGTCTCGGTCGTGCGCGCGGTGATCGCGCCGCGCAGGCGATCGATCCGCTCGTAGAGCTCGAGGAACTCGCCGCCGCGCTCGTCGAGCATCGCCGCCGCGGTCGCGCTGGCCACCCCACGGTTGAGGTTGACGAGGGTGCCGAGGGTGACGAGCCGGCGGGTGATCTCCGACTCGGCCGCCATGATCTCGCGCGCCTTGCGCTTCTGCTCGGCGTCGAGCTCCGCGAGGCGGTGGGTGTGCCCCTCGCGGGCGTCGGCCAGGCTGCGCTTCGCGGCGTCGAGCTCGGCCTTGGCGGCCTCGACCTTGGTCGCCGCCTCGCCGATCGGACGATCGAGGGTGGAGAGCTTGCGATCGATCTCCTGGCGGTCGGGATCGAGCGCGCCCGCATCGCGGCGGTGCTGCTCGGCCGAGCGCCGGAGATCCGCGCGCGTGTCGCCCATCTGCGCGGCGCTCGACTGGCGATCGGCGTCGGCGGCGGCCTTGAGGTACGCCTTCTGCCGGCGCTCGAGATCCTTGCGGCTCTCGCGGAGCCCGCGCCGCACGCCCTCGAGGTGCGCGAGCTCGCCCTGCACCTCGGCCAGCAGCCGTTCGGCCTCGACGAGCTTGGCGGTTCGCTCGCTCTCGACGTCGACGAACTTGCTGTTCTCGTCGGTCTTGCGCGCGTCGACGTCCGCGAGCTCGGTGTTGAGCGTCGTGATGCGGTCCTCGGCGGTCGCGATCGCGGCGTTCTCGGCGGAGAACACCCGCCCTTCGATCTTCGCGGTTCGCGCGGCGCGGCCGAGCGCCCCGAGCACCTGATCGAGCGCCTCGGTGTCCTGCTTGATCTCGACCGCGAGCATCTTGATCGCGCCGCGTCGCTGGTACCGCGCGCGGCCGAAGTGGAGCGCGTACTTCGCGGCGTTGAGCAGGCCGGGCTCGCCGATCTCGGGCACCGGGTGGACCTTGGGCGGCGAGAACGGCCGATCGGCGAGCGCGTCGCCGCGCTGGATCCGGGTCGGCGGCGGCGTGACCCCGGACTTGGTGACCAGCGGCGCAGGCGATGGCGCCGATGCCGATGACACCAATGGCGATGGCGCGGCGAGCCGGGGATCGTCGAGCTCGATCGGCGCCCCGACGACGGTGTTGAAGTCATCGTCGCCGGGTGGGCGGTCCCCCGCGCCGGACGGCGACACGTCGCTCGCGCGCCGCGCGGCCTGATCGGGGGCGCGCAGCTCGAGGGGCGGCGGCGGTCGACGGGTCGCCGCCGGCGACGGCGAGATCGCATCGAGCAGGGGCTGCGCCCCGATCGGGGGCGGCGGCAGCGCCAGGACGCTGTCGCGATCGGGCTGGGCCCCCGTCGCGAACGGTGGCGTCGTGGGAAGCGGCGGCGGCATCGTCGAGCCGGGTTTGCGCGCGCGCGGGGGCTCGGTCGGCTGGTCTTTCGGTGGGCTCGACGCGATCGGCGACGCGATCGGCGA
>JAPLLF010000234.1 GCA_026387715.1 Pseudomonadota bacterium | reverse complement strand
GGGCGGTCACCGGAGCGTCCCTTGCCTGGATAGCAGAAGCCCATCGGCACGATCGCGACCTTCCCCGGATCGTAGAACGCCGCGCGATCCAGGCCGAGCCAGGTGCGCAGCGTGTCGCCGCTCGCGTCATCCCACGGGATCCCGCTCGCGTGCACCTTGGCACCCGGAGCCTGACCGGCGAGCAGCACCCGCGCCGTCGCGGTGGCCGCCAGGATCGGCCGCGGTCCGAGTGGGAGATCGGCGGCGCAGATGGTGCACGCGCGGATCTGCTCGAGCAGCACGGGCAGCCGGGTGCCGGTCACCGCGCGCCCACCGGCAAAAGCCGCGCGACGACCGCCGCCCCGCGCTCGGTGGCGAGCAGCTCGTCGACGTCGCGCGGGGTCAGCACGGGGCCATCGTCCTCGTTCAGCACGTCGACTACAACCCAGAACCTGCACCGCCCGCGACGTCTGGATTGTCGCGGTCCGTCGTGCCACTCATGTAGCTACGGTACTCTCGGTGATGGTCGTGGACTCGGAGGGATGGAGATCGAAGATGGGTGTCGGCGGAAGAAGCGCTTGCTCCATGCTCGTGATGCTCGGGGGCGCGCTCGCCGGGTGCCAGCGATCACGTCCACCTCCCGGTGAGCTACCGCTCCCGGCGGCCTCCGACGCGGCGGTCGGCGTCGTGGTAACCGATGCCGCGCTCGCAGTCGCAGTCGCAGACGCTTCACCCGCGGACGCCACCCCCAGTCCGGCGCTTCCTTCAAACGTCCGCGTCACGGTCCGCGATGGCGCAAAGGAGGCCGAGCTCCGCTACGGCGTTGCCCACGTCGCTGGCGGTGCGATGGTCGTTTCACTCGTGGCGGTGCCCGTCTCGTGTGCCGTGTGGCCAACGCCCCCGACGCCCTACCTGAGCTTCACGGTTCCACGCGGACCCGGCGATCGCTACTTCGCCGGCGCGACCATCGGGCTCGAGACGTTCACTCACCTCGACGCCTCCGACAGCAGGTTGATCGGTCCCGAGGCGACGCGGTTCACGCTCGACGCGGGGACGTCGAAGACGACGATGAAGGGCTCTCTCGTGGTCACGACCTCGACGACGAACGCGGGGGGCACGTTCGTCGTCGCCGTGTGCCCCGTACCCGTGGATCCCCCCGCTGATCACCAACCTGTGCTCCCGGCAGCGGCGTCGCCGGGTCCGCTGATGGCGAGGTATGCAGACACGACCGTGAAGGTCGCGTCTGCGTCGCTCCATGTCGCGCGCGACGACGCGCAGGGGCGTTACGCGGACGAGCTCTTCGTCTCGTTCGTGACGCCGCCTGCGTTGGGCGGGGAGGTGCTCGAGTCAGACGTGAAGCTCGAGATGATCGTGACCTTGACGGGCGCACGCGGCGAACAGCAGCGGCCGCTGATGACGAAGCCCCAGCCCGTCTGGTTTCGGCTGACGGGACGAGGCAACTGGGGAGACTACAAGGGTCGTGGTCTGCCGCGTCCCGCGTGGACTGGCGAGGGTGCGGGCTGGATCCGCTTCGCGAGTGTCGGCTTCACGCCCGGAGACCGTTTCGCCGCCGAGCTCGTCGCCGACGGGAACGGTTTGATCGTTCCGGGTACGACCACGATCGATGGGAACGTGCGGGGAGTCGTCATCGAATGAGCTGGTCTGGAGGGCTGCTTCGCGCCGCGCCCATGACCTGGCGTGTTACCGTGAACCAGTGGCGCGGCTGCTGGCGTTGGTGACGGCACTCCTGGTGGTTGCCGCGACGCCGACGTGGGCCGATGAGGCCGATGAGGCCGATGATCTCGTGGCGCAAGGCAACGAGCTCGCGCGCAACCGGGACTTCGCGCAGGCGATCGAGAAGTTCAAAGCCGCGGATCGTGCGCGCCCGCGCGTGCAGAACATCTGCATGATCGGGCTCGCCAATCTGCGCCGCCAGCACCTCGCGCAGGCGGAGGTCTATCTCGAGCGCTGCCGGAGTCGCGTGGCTGCCGACGATCCGGCACCGGAGTGGCTCGCCGACGCCGAGGCTCAGCTCGCCGCCCAGCTCGCGGCAACCGACGTGGCGGCGGTCGACATCCAGGTCGTACCGGCGAGCGCGCGCGTCAAGCTGTCGTCGTTCTCGAGCGACGAGTCGTTCGAGCCGCGCATCCTTCACCTCACCTCGGGGCCGCACACGATCACCGCCAGCGCGCCTGGATTCGCGACAGCGACGAAGGAGATCGTGGTGGTCGCGAGGACGGACCAGGCGGTGGAGCTCGTGCTCGCGCCCGAAGCGTCCGTCGTGCCGCCGCCGGTCGTTGGCCCCACGGCGACGCCACTGGACGTGGCACCGCCGCCGATCGAGCACGGAGGCTGGTCGACGCGGCTCCTCGTTGCCGGTGCCGGCGCCGTCGTGGGCGCGGTCGTGCTCCACGCGCTCGCGTTCCACACGCGCGAGGCGCTCGCCAACCCGGCGAGTGCGGACGCGTATCACGCGCACGAGGGTACGTTCGAGCTCGAGCGCGCAGGGGCGATCTCGATGTATGCCCTGGCCGGTGCCGCGATCGGGCTGGGGCTGTACCTGCGGCTGACGCCACGCGACCGGGGCACGCGGATCGGCGCGACCTTCGCCGGTGGCGCGGGGCTCGTGACGATCGGCTGGACGCGGTGACCTCGGTCCCCTCGCCGCACCCCGAGCGCTATTGTCCGACGTGCGAGCGCTCGTTCCACGATGGGCCGCGCTGCCCAGACGACGGCACCGAGCTGGTCGTCCTCACGACGGGCCCCGATCCGCTGCTCGGCCGCTCGCTGAACGAGCGCTACACGATCATCGAACGGCTCGGCGCCGGCGGGATGGGCACGGTCTACGTCGGCAAGCAGCACTCCGTGGGGCGCGACGTCGCGATCAAGGTCGTCAGCGCGGCGCTGGTCACCGACTCCAACGTGATCAAGCGTTTCCTGCGCGAGGCGAAGCTGGCGAGTCGGCTCAGCCATCCGAACGCGGTCTCGATCCTCGACTTCGGTCAGACGGCCGACGGGCTGTTCTTCCTCGTGATGGAGCTCTTGCAGGGGCGCACGCTCGATCGCGTCTTGCGCCTCGAAAGCCGACTGCGGCTCCCGCGGGTCGTTCGCATCGCCGGTCAGATCTGCGAGGCGCTACAAGGCGCGCACAAGCTCGCGATCGTGCACCGCGACCTCAAGCCCGCGAACGTGATGCTGCTCGACGGCACGGAGGGCCGCGATCTGATCAAGGTGCTCGATTTCGGCCTCGCGAAGTCGCTGTCTCCCGACACGACGAGCTCCATGATGACGATCAGCGGCGCGCTGCTCGGCACGCCGGCGTACATGTCTCCCGAGGCCGCGCGCGGCGGGGAGGTCGACGAACGCACGGATCTCTATTCGCTGGGCTGCATGCTCTACGTGCTGGCATCGGGCCGGTTGCCGTTCATGTCAGAGAGCATCCACGAGCTCCTGTCGATGCACACGAACGTCGCGCCCCCGCCGCTGACGATGGTGCCACCGCCGGTGAACGCGGTGATCATGAAGCTGCTCGCGAAGGATCCGGGCGATCGGTTTCGGACCGCGGCCGGCACGCGCTACGCGCTCGAGGAGGCCGCGCTGCCGTTCCTGTCCAGCGAGCTCGAGACCGCGGTCGCGTCGACGCTGCCCGGCCGCAAGAAGAGCATGCCTCCGGTACGCGCGTCGGCGAACACGATCGAGTCGATCACGCGCCCAGCGGACGAGCCGACTCACCCCGCCGATCCAGTGAGCGCGCACGCCGACACGATGACGCCGGTGGCCATCGCGATGCCGGTGGCGGCGAGGCCCGTCGCCACCGCGACGGTTCCCAGGTCTCGCCCGCGTCGAGCGACGCTGATCCTCGCGCTCGCGGGCATCGCCGCTGCGCTGGTGATCGCCGGCGGGATCCGGCAGGCCTCGCGGCGAGCGGACGACTCGCCGGCCGCGTCGCCGCCTCCACCGGCCGTGACGCCGCCACCGGTCGCACCTGCGGTCACGCTGTCGCCTGCAGTCGACGCGGCCGTGCTGGACGCGAGCTCCCTCGTCACACCCGTCGATTCGCCGAAGCACGTCGAGCCACCGAGGCACGTCGACCCACCGAAGAACGTCGATCCACCCAAGCACGTCGACCCGCCGAAACCTGTCGACCCGCCGCCACCCGTCGATGCGCCGATCGCACCGGGAGCGGGATCCGGATCCACGACACCATGGTAGGCACCCGCCTGATCCTCGTCGTCGTGCTCGCCGGTTGCCTGAGCAAGCCGTCGCTCTACGTCGATGCGGGGCACGACGGCGTTTCGTCCGCCGATGCGATCGGGATCGACACGCCGATCGGCCCGCCGGGGTGCACCGGCCGCACGGCGTTTCCTGCAGGCCTGGTGCTGCGTGGCGCGACTGTCGGCGACCTCGACCGGCGCACCGGCGGCAACCTCGCCGACGACATCCTCGTGTGGGGACGCGAGAATGGGACCGGCGACGCGCACGTCTACCTCATGAGCGGACATCCGGAGATGACCGGCACCTGCTACGACGATCGCTTCGACTTTGTCCAGGCCGCGGTCGATCCCATCGACGTGTGGATCGGCGAGGTCACCGGCGACACGGATCCCGACATGCTGATGCTCGCCAACGAAGACGCGGGCATGGGCACAGAGATCATCCTGCGTGCGGGCGACGCGATGGGGTTCCCCACGACCGAGGTGACGTCAACGACCCTCCCGACGGGTGGCTTGTTCCAGACGCCATGGGGTGGAACCCTCGCCAGCCCCCTGCCGGCGTTCGTCACCGGCGCATAGATCTGCACGACCCCGCCAAGCTCGCGAAGATGACCGCGAGGCAGGTCATCAACAAGAAGGCCGGGATCCTCCGGAAAGTCCTTGTGAAGAACGGGAATAACATTTTCCCAGTGTGCGTCCACGGGTATTGAGGGATCCCGATGAAACGTTTCGACAAGTTCATGATCAAGGTGGCCGAGCTCTTCGGCTATCCCCGCGAGTCCCTCGCCGCCGCCGACGCCGGCATGCGCGACCTCTACGAGACCCCGAACAAGGAAGACTTCTCCACGGTCGCCGAGGTGAACACGAGCTGGCCTGCCGAGTGGCAAGACGGCAAGTCGCCCTCCGAGATCGCCTTCAAGGAGACCGAGGACCGCGCGCACGATCTCGAGCGGACGCGGGTCGCGCGGCACTTGGCGGGGCTTTTTGCGTACTCGAGCTTCGACGAGACGCGGCCGCCTCCTCCGCGGGATCCGAAGCGAGCGAGCCACCGAGCTGGGCTGTTCCTCATCGACGCCAATCACCCGGAGCAAGCCCACGTGTACTACTCCGGGCCGAGCGGGGACTCGGCGTACTGGGTGCTGCCGTCCGCGGATTCGACGTTCGAATACGACATGCGCCAGCTCACCAGCGCCTTCGAGGCGAAGGATCGCACGAAGGATGACGCGCGGAACTACGAGGCGAAGAAGGCGATCGTCGAGTCGCGCTACCCGCGCGCGCGGGCGCTCTTCGCGAAGCTGCTCGAAGGGCTCGGCGTCGCCCCTCCGCACGAGACGCAGTTCGCCGACGAGAACGGGGCGAAGACGTTCGCCGCCTACCGCGCCTTCTTGCCGATCGCCGACGTGCTCATCGCGCGGGCCGGCGGCGACGCGAAGGCCAGGCTCTCGGCCGCGGACGCGAAGACCGCGGTGGCCCTCGCGGACCAGGATCCGGAGTTCGCGCCCGCGCTGCTGGCGAAGCTGCTCGGCCTCGCCCTCTCGGGCGACATGGATGGCGCGACGGCGTTCGCGCAGGAGATCGAGAAGAACAAGCTCGGCGTCGCGCTGACCCACCGCTGGGCCGAGATGGTCAGTTCGCGCGCCAAGGCCTTCAAAGGCACCTGATGAGCCTCACGGCGATCGCACCGGACCTGCGGCTGCTCTTCGTCGAGCGCACGCACAGTCGACCTTTGCTGGTCGATCCGGGCGATCGAGCGACCGGCAGCCGCGTCGGTGGGGCGCCTCCACAGGCGATCTCCGCCGACGCTCGGCGGTGTGCGCGGTGCGGAGCAGCCCTGCTGTACGTCCTGACGCTCGAGGGCGACGTGCTCGGCGAGGTGGTCGCGCGGGCGCGCGCCGCGTCGCTCCTGGCCTGCGGCGGCGGGTGCCTGGGGCCGGATCCGGTCCTGGGCGAGGGGCACGCGAGCATGGTTGTGGTTCACTCGCCCTCGGCGCGCGGCGCAGCGACAGACTGGCAATGGGCCCCCGGGGGACGTGGCCTGTCGGCCGGCGCGCTCGAGCTCGATCCCGATCCCGCGCTCGACGCGGTGCAGCCTGGCGATCCACCGGAGTGGGCCTCCCGCGCGTGGCCGGCGCCGCCGCCGCGACGCGGCTCGAAGGTTGGAGGCCCGCCGGGCTTCCTTCGTGGGCCCCCGGCGATCGCAAAGGAGGCCGAGGGACTCGGCTTCCTGTGCCAGATCGCCGACGATCTCGGGGCGATCGAGTGCGAAGCGCGGACCTTCTTGCTCGGAGGCGACGGCGCCTTTTACCTCCATGGCCGCGTCGACGGAGCGCTGCCTTCTCTCGACGACGTGGGCGGGTTCAGCCAGTTCTAGGCCACGAGGGGAACCAATGACGATCATCCGCCTCCTGTTCGAAGACGACTCGGTGAAGCTCGACGCGGCGCTGTTGACGGCGACCGTTCTCCGTCGTGATCTGACGGTCGACCCGATCGCGTCGATCACGAGCGGCGCGCCAACTACCTGATCACGTGATCAGGAACGCTTGCGCCGAGACCGGCTCGGCGCGGGCTTGGGACGGTCGGG
>JAPLLF010000948.1 GCA_026387715.1 Pseudomonadota bacterium | reverse complement strand
GGCGCTGCGCTCGCGTGCCGGGTGGGACGAGCGCTGGGGCTACGACTACGGGCTCTACGGCCCGACGATCGACGTCGCGGTCAGCGTGCACGCGCGGCTGCTCGCGATCAACGCCGCGAAGGAGCTCACGAAGAAGGTCGTGCGCAAGG
The DNA here is from genome assembly GCA_026387715.1 of Pseudomonadota bacterium. Taxonomy (GTDB): domain Bacteria; phylum Myxococcota_A; class Polyangia; order Haliangiales; family Haliangiaceae; genus JABFXX01. The sequence goes on along the minus strand of JAPLLF010000948.1, from coordinate 2,320 downwards.
GCCTCGACGCGCTGACCGCCGACGAGAAGGCGCAGGTCCCCGAGCTGAACCTCGCCGACACCGCGCATCGCGCGTGGTTCGACACGCTGATGGACGACCTGGGCGGCAGCTCCGCGCACGCCCACAAGCCCCCGGCCGAGGACTCCAAGGGCAAAGAAGCCAAGGACGGCAAGGAAGCCAAAGAGGGCGAGCCGCCCAACGACGCCGACGCGCCGAAGATGCCGACCGCGGATCAGATCTACACGGTCCAGGTGATCTGGGACGAGACGATGGCCGACACCTCGGCGAGATGGCTGGCGGCCAATCCGTCGGGCCACATCGTGATCCTCGCCGGCAACGGCCACTGTCACGACAGCGCGATCGTCGGTCGCATGAAGCGGCGCGGCGTCGCCGACGCGATCTCGGTTCGCCCGGTGATCGAGGATGACGAGGGCTCCGTCGCGGCGCTGCTCGCCAAGCCGATGAACGACTACGTGATCGTGCTGTCGATGCCGCCGGCGGCGCCGACCGCGCCCCCCGCCCACACGGTCGCCTCGACCGCGAAGTGATCTGACGCGCGAGGCCGCGTCGTGATCGTGATCGTGATCGTGATCGTGATCGTGATCGTGATCGTGATCGGCGACGGCGACGGCGACGGCGACGTTTCACGTCGACCTTGACGGCGATGGACAGCGTCAACGACACACGCTGCCCGTCCAGGTCGACGACAACGTTTTGCCGTCGCCGTCGCCGTCGCCGTCAACGCCCACGCTCACGCTCACGCTCACGCTCACGCAAGGTCGTCCGACCCGCAGCTGCCGTTGATCGTTGATCGTTGTGGTTGCGGCGATCGACGTTCAGGGCGCGAAGCGCGCGTCGAACGCCGGGAACACGATCGGCGGCCGGTACGCCTGGTGGATGATCGTGCGGCCCGCGAACGTGTAGCCCGCGGACGCGCTATCGACGCACGCGAGATCGCCGGCGGTGAGCGTCGTCGTCGATGCGAGTGGGAGCGAGGCGCAGCGGGGCAACGGCACCTCGGCGGTCGCCGGGTTGCCGTCGTGATCGTAGGTGTACTTGGTGTGATCCCAGCAGATGCCCAGGGTGTCGCTCGTCGTCGAGCGGTGCAGCACGCTGGCGGCGTCGAGCTCGAAGTTCCACGAGTACATGCAGTGCTCGCCGTTGACCGCGGCGGTCGCGGCGGTGCCGAAGTTACCCTGGCGGCCGCTGGAGCCCACCGCGCAGGCAAAGCCGACCTTGCCGTTCGGCTCCTGCGTCGCGGCGCCGGCGTACGAGTTGCCGGGCTTGCAGTACGCGTAGCAGTCGACGTTCGTGCTGCCGGTCGCGTCGGAGGCGAAGCCGAGCGCGTAGCCCGGGTGACACGAGTTGAGGAACTGCTCGTTGGCGGCGAGCACCTGGCGGTGCACGCGCGTCGCGGTGGTGGTCGCGGGCAGCGCGCAGATGAAGTGCGTCGGCGCGCCGGCGTTCACGATGTTGCCGTAGCAGCCGACGTTGACGTCGGCGCCGCAGGCGGTGCCGGTGCGGACGCTCGCGGTGCCGGCACCGTCGTAGTCATTGTCGGCGAGCGGATCGCACGACACCTCGCACACGCCCGCGGCGAGCGGGCCGCCGGCGTTCCCGAACAGGCCGGAGATGTTCACGCAGCCGAACCCGGCGCCACACGCGGGCGTCGCGCCGGCGTTGTCACAGATCACCTCGCAGACCCCGCCGGTGCACACCGAGCCGGCGACGCAGTTGTCGTAGCCGGTGGCGCCGGGCGCGCCGAACGTGCACGCGGCGCCGGCGGCGACCGGCCCGGCCGGGGCGCACGCCGAATGGCCCGTGGTCGCGTCGTCGTGGACCCACGTGCACTTCTCGTTGGCGCCGCAGGTCGCTTGCGACAGGGGATTGCATGCCAGGCCGAGCGTGGCGCTGTCAGGAGGCGCGTCGATCGTCGCGACCGGCGCGTCGATCAGCGCGACCGGCGCATCGATGGACGGATCGCCGTCGGCGGTCACCGGCGCGTCGCCGTTCCCGGCGTCGTCGTTGGTCGCCTTGTGGGCGGTGCTGCACGCGGCGAGCAAGCACATCGCCAGCGTCGCGGTCGGGAGACATCGTCGGCTCATCATGGCGAGTATACCGATCCCGGCGGTCGACGGTCGGCTCATCGCTCCGAGGTCGTCGTCGCCAGTCGTTGCGATCGCCTCGCGCGACTCCACCGATCTCGTCACACGACGGCGCCAAGGTCGGCGCATGCAGCAAGCCATCATCCGCTACGCGGGCACGTACCGCTTCGAGCGTCGCGACCTCCTCGACGCCGCGCTCGCCGCCGCGCGCGCGC
>JAPLLF010000160.1 GCA_026387715.1 Pseudomonadota bacterium | reverse complement strand
CCGGCGATGCCGACGATCTCGCCGGCGCGGACCTCGAACGACAGGTCGTCGAGGACGATCCGCGATCCGCGTCGGACCGAGAGGCGGTCGACGATCAACACGAGCGAAGCTCGTCGATCAACACCCCGCGAGTCTACGTCGCGCGGGTCGTGATCGGGCTCGAGACGGTCAGCTGCGTCTCGCGCTTGTGCGTCTCGATCTGGATGTCGAGCGCGTCGGGGTCGATCTGCACGTACTTCGCGATCACCGCGGCGATCTCCTCGCGCATCTCCTGCAGCCGACCACCTTCGAGGCCGGTGCGATCATGCGCGAGCACGAGGTGCAGCCGCCCCTTGGCGACGTCCTTGCTCGACTTGCCACTGAACAGGGTCTGGATTCGATTCCACATGCTGGGTCTCCTCAGGCGGGCGAGGCGGACAGCCCGAGCGCGCGGCCGATGCGGGTGAACAGACCGACGTGCTCGGACACCTCGACGTCGACGCCGGCGAGGCGCTTCGCGATGCGGATGAGCTCGCGCGCGGCGAGCCCCTTGCCCTCGAGCACCGCCGGGATGCCCTTGTTGGTCGTCGCGACGACGGCGTCGTCCATCGGCACGGTGCCGAGCAGCTCGAGCGCGAGGATCTCGATGACGTCGTTCTGCGACAGCATGTCGCCACGCTTCACGAGGTGCGCCGAGATCCGGTTGACGATCAGCCGCGCCGACACGTCGGCCTGGGCGAGCAGCCCGACGACGCGATCGGCGTCGCGGATCGACGACACCTCCGGGGTCGCGACCACGATCGCCTCGTCGGCGCCCGCGATCGCGTTCTTGAAGCCCTGCTCGATGCCGGCGGGGCAGTCGATCAGCACGAAGTCGTGGTGCGCCTTGAGCTCGCCGATCACGCGCCGCATGTCGTCGGGCGTGACCGCGTCCTTGTCGTCGGTCTGCGACGCCGGGAGGATCCACAGGTTGTCGAGGCGGCGATCCTTGATCATCGCCTTCTGCAGCGTGCACTTGCCGCGGATCGCGTCGACCAGGTGGAAGACGATGCGGTTCTCGAGGCCCATGACGACATCGAGGTTACGCAACCCGATATCGGCGTCGACGAGGACGACCGAGAAGCCCAGCTGCGCGAGGGCGGTACCGAGGTTGGCGGTCGTGGTGGTCTTGCCGACTCCACCCTTGCCAGACGTGATGACGATCGCTCGACCCATGACTTGCTCCATTGTTTCGTCTGTTCGACGAAGGTGACTGTTCGACGAGGCTAGACGAGGCTCGCCGCGAGGTTTCGCGGCAGCTTTCCGAGATAGTGTTCGACGGTGATGGCCTCGCCCACGACGTGGGCGATCTCGCATTCGGCACCGGCGGCATCGTCGCCGGCGCGCGCGACCTGACGGCCGATGCGCAGCTGCTGGGGCTCGAGGCGCAACGCGAGGATGAACGCGGTGGCGCCGCCGATGCCGGCGTGCGCGGTGCCACGCAGGCGGCCGAGCACGATGATGTTGCCCTCGGCGCGGACCTCCGCGCCGGGGTTGACGTCCCCGAACACGACGATGTGACCGGGGTGAGAGAGGATGACGCCCGAGCGGATCGGGCCGACGACGACCTTGGTGCGCGGCTCGTCGAGCAGCTCGGCGAGCTGGGCGCGCGCGACCGGCTTGGTCTGCTCGCGCTCGAGCGGCGCGGGAGCCGCCGCGATCTCGGCCGCGATCGTGACGAGCGTCGGATCGATCACGGGGGCGACGACGCCGCTCGTGGTGGCCACGCTCGCCGCGGCGACGACGGCCGGAGGACTCACGACGAGCTCCGGAGCGGCGGGCTCGGACACGGCGAGCTCCGGTGCGGTGAGGTCGGGCGCGGCGACCTCGAGCGCCGCCTCGGCCGCGCGGCTCGGGGTGGGCGGCGGGCCCTGGGTGGTGATCTCGTCGTCGCCGAGCGAGGCCGGCGCCGAACCTGCGGCGAGGTGCGCGCGCGGGACCGCGTCGAGCTTGGCCCTGGACGCGCCGATCTCGACGATGCGGAGCTCGAACTGCTCGGCGATCGCGTCGAGCCGGGCGAGCGCGCCGCGGGGCAGGACGTCGTCGACGCGGACGCGGACGTCGCTGTTCCGGAAGAACCCCGGCGCCTCGGCCAGGCGCGTCATGATCGCGTCGCACATCGGGTCGAGCTCGGCTCCCCCGGCGACGTGGATCTCGAGGCCCCGCGCGGTCCCGCGCAGGACCGCGACCGGCCGCGCGGCGAGATCGGTCGACGGAAGGTCGTGTGCCTGTGTTGCGTTGAATCCGTTCATTAAGCGCCCCAATAAACCCGTACGGGACTTCGGATCCGCGGGCAACTTTTTCTACTGACGCGCGCGCGGTGGGGCGCCTATCGTCGAGCCGTGCGCTGCTCATCCCTGTTGCTCGTGCTGGCGCTGACCGCGTCGGCTGCCGCCGAACGTCGCTCCAAACCCGTCGCGCCGGTCACCGTCGCGCTCACGTCGGTCGCCGATCGCGCCGGGTCGATCGGCGGCGGGGTGATCGTCACGCTGACCGCGACGCCGACCCAGGCGGTGCCGGCGCTCACGCTCCGGCTGGACGGCACGGTGGTGTCGTTCGGCCCGACCCCGGCGGGCACCCACCGGACGCTCACCGCCCGCGTGACCCGCGAGGGTGACGTCGTCGGCGAGGCGACGATCGGCCATCGCTCGCAGGCCACGGTGCTCCACCTCGGGGCGGCCAAGCCGACGCCCGCGCCGACCCCGATCCACGTGCGGACGCTGCGCGGTGGCCGCGTGGTCGGTGAGGTGCGCGCATGATCTGCATGACGCGCATGACGCTGACGCTGACGCTGACGCTCGCCCTCGCGCTCGGCGCGGCGGTCGCGGCCTGCGGCGACGACGCCGGGAGCTCGGCGCCGATGCCGGATGCCTCGATCGTCGGCGTCCCCGGGACCTATTCGATCGCGGGCGTCGCGCGCTACGAGGATCGTCCCCAGCTCGAGTCGGGGCTGCTCGGTCCGCCGTCGCCCAAGGTCGCGCGCGGCGTGGCGGTCGCGGTGATCGCCGACGCCGACGGCGCGACGCTCGTCGAGGGCACCGCCGACGACACCGGGCACTTCGCGCTGATGTTCGCCGCGACCGGCGGCGACGCGGTGCACGTGATGCTCGCGACGTCGAGCACGCTGCCGGCACGGCCGATCAGCGTCGAGCGGTCGCCCGCCATGGTGTTCGGCTTCGGCGGCGCCTCGTTCAGCGCGGGCGAGGTCACGGAGCAGGACGTGCTCGTCACCGTCGCGTCGAAGTCCGCGCAGGCGTTCAACATCTTCGACGAGCTGATCGACGTGATGGACGTGATCACCGGCCTGGGGCACGCGACGCCGACGCCGCTCACCGCGTTCTGGTCCGCCGGCAGCCAGGACGGTACGTACTACGTCGACGCGCAGCTTCACCTGCTCGGCGACCCGTCGGACGACGACGGCTTCGACGACACCGTCATCCTCCACGAGGCGGGGCACTACTTCGAGGACCAGGAGGGCCGCAGCGACAGCCAGGGCGGCAGTCACGACGGCTCGCCGACCGATCCCACGCTCGCGTGGTCGGAGGGATTCTCGACGTACTTCTCGATGGCGGTCCACGATCACCCGGTCTACATCGACACCAACGTCGGCGGCGGTTGGTCCTACAACGGCGACACGTCGGTGACCCTGGCGCCGCAGGCGGCGGGCACGCAGTCGCAGCTGGTGTCGGAGGACATGATCACGGAGATCCTCTGGGATCTCGGTGATGATGTCGCCGACGGCGGTGCGAGCGACGACGACGTGGTGGCCGGCACGCACCGCGCGGTGCTGCTCGTCGAGATTGCCTACCTCAAGACGGCGGCGCTACGCGACCTCGTCTCCGTCGTCGGCGTCGATCTCGTCGACTGGCTCGATGGCTGGTTCGTCGCCGACGGGCTCGCCGACTGCAGCGGGGCGCGGACCATCGTGACGACGACGCGGAAGTTCCCGTACGACTTCGCCGGGCCCGCCGGCGCCTGTCCGTAGATCCGCGAGGATCGTCAGGATCGGCCGGATCCCGTCGAGCGGTGGCGCGAACAGCGTCAGCTGATCCGGATCGGCGAACACCGCGGCGAAGTCCTCGGCGCGGAACGCGGTGATCAGCCGCGACGCGAAGCCGTCGCGCAGCACGCGCACGTAGTGGTCGACGTCGTAGTCGCGCGGATCGGATGCGGGCGCGATCCGGGCGCCTCCCCCAGGCGTGCGATACACGCGGACGCGCGCGCCGAGCTTCCACGGCGGCGATGCCGCGCCGGCGTGCGCGAGCATCGCCTCGTAGACGTGCTCGCGGCGGGTCGCGCGGGTGGCGAGGTACGTGGCGACGTCCTTGGACAGCCGGACGCGCGACGCGACGTCGAGCGTGCGTAGCTCGCGTCGGCGCAGCGCGTCGATCGTCGCGAGATAGACCTCCCGGACGCCGCGCGCATCGCCGTCGACGACGCACGCGATCGCGCGGCGCAGGAACCGCTCGCCGAACGGCTCGGCGCGGCTCGAGCGAAACGCGACCCCGCGCAGGATCACGGGGCCGTCGCCGTAGGGCACGAGCGCGTAGTTCTTCGGCTCGTGCGACAGCATCGCCGCGTAGCGCCCCTCGAACTCGAGCTTGATCCGCGCGGGTAGCAGCGCGGCGACCTCGGCGACGACCCGGCGCTCGGCCGCCTCGTCGGGCAGCCCGCAGAAGTAGACCCCGTCGGTGTCGGCCTCGAGCAGCGTGCCGCCGCGCGCGGCGAGCTCCCGACACAGCAGGTCGAGCAGCTCGCGGCCGCGGCGGGTGACGTCGTTGGCCGCGTGGACGTCGGTGAACCGCGCGATGCCACCGGCCGCGAGGTAGCCGTACGCCGAGTTCACGATCAGCTTCATCGCCGCGGACATCGCCTCGTGGGTGTGGCGCGTCGTGGAGCCCGCGGGCGCGGCCTTGGCCGCGGCCTTGGCCGCGAGGCGCTGATCCACGAGCCGCGCGACGATGGCGAGCAGCGCGCCGAGGTGATCGCGCGCGGGCCCGATCTGGTACGCGCACATCAGCGACGGATACAGGCTCGCGACGTCCGCCTTCGCGATGTCGCGCGCGACGCCGGCCGCGAACAGGTGCAGCGCGGCGCCGACGTGGGGCGTGCCGTCGCTCGCCTCGTGGGCGGGGAGCGCCGCGCCCGACCGCAGGTACGCGCGCACGAGCATCGGATCGATCACGCCGGTCGCGGCGCCGGCGTCGGCGAGGCGCTCGTAGCGTCGCGGCGCCATCGTCGCCAGCGCGAACGCGGCGCCGCCGAGCATGCGGGCGAGGGCGGCGGCCTCCTCGACGTCGGCGATCGCGTAGCGCCGCACGCGCGCCGGGTCGCGCGCGTAGGTCGCGAAGATCTCGCCGCCGGGGACGTGCTCGCGCGTGGCCGCGGCGATCCCGAGGTGGCGCGCGACGACCTTGAGGCCGTGGCCCGGCAGCTCCCGCGTCGCGAAGTCGTAGCGCAGCACCGCGTCGAGCGTGTCGATCAGCTCGCGGCCCGGCGCGGTGAACCGCGTGCGGCCCTTGCGGGACGGGCGCTCGCGCAGCGCGGCGGGCCCGCTGCCGACCACGCGGCCGAGCGTCAGCGGCACGCCGTGCAGGCGCGCGCGGGTGGCGAGGAACGGCAGGTCGAAGCCGTGCAGGTTGTGGTTCTCGATCACGTCGGGATCGAGCGTCGTCACGCGCGCGACGAGCGCCGCGATCAGGTCGCGCTCGTCGCCCTCGATGGTCTCGGTCGCGCCGTCGGGCGCTCGCAGCGCGACGAGGAAGATCCGATCGGTCGTCGGATCGAGGCCGGTCGTCTCGAGGTCGAGCTGGAGCCGGCGCAGCTGGTCGAACGCGAGCTCCTTGAAGTACGTGCGCCCGGTCGCGACGAGGTACTGCTCCTCGGGCGGCAACACGAGGACGTCCTCGCCGAGCTCGCGCAGGTTGGCGCCGCCGTGCGCGTGGCGGACGGCCTCCTGGAGCGTGCGGTTGTCGGCGGCGCGCACCAGGTAGCGCAGGTGCCCCGGCCCCGCGAGCTCGCGCACCGCGATCGCGGGATGCGTGATCGCGCGGGCCAGCAGGATCCACGGCCGAAACGGCGCGTGCTCGACGACGAGCTCGCCGTCGACCCGCCGCCAGATCGTGACGTGACCCTCTGACGACGCCCACACCGAGACGATGCCGGGCGTCGGGTCCCAGCCCCACAGCCAGTCATCCTCGATCATGGCGCGCGGCCTCGACGGGAATCACCGCGAACGAGCCTAGCTCGATCGGCCTGAAAGGACCGGCGGCTCGCCCTCGCTTGCGCGCCCGAATTGGTACGATGGTGGTGTGGCCGTTCGCGACGCTCTGACGGGACGCGTGCTCGGCGAGTTCGTGCTGCGCGAACGGATCGGCGAGGGTGGGTTCGGCGCGGTGTATCGCTGCGAGCAGCCGCTGCTCGGCCGCGAGGCGGTGATCAAGGTCCTCCACAACCGGCTACGCAACAGCGAGGTCGTGCTGCAGCGGTTCATCCGCGAAGCGCAGCTCGCCTCGCGCCTCGACCATCCCTACGCCGCGCACATCTACGCGTTCGGCGTCGAGAAGGACGACGGGATGTGCTGGATCGCCATGGAGCTCGTGCAGGGCACCGCGCTCGATCACTGGATCCGCGACCACGGCCCGCTCCCCATCGGCCAGCTGGTCCCGTTCTTCGAGCGCGTGGCCGAGGTGGTCCAGACCGCGCACGAGGCCGGGATCGTGCATCGCGACCTCAAGCCGTCGAACATCATGGTGATCGAGCGCGCCGGTCGCTTGCTCCCCAAGCTGCTGGATTTCGGGATCGCGAAGGTCTTCGACAGCAAGGCCCAGCTGCGGCCGCGCACCAGGCCGATCCCGGTCCCCGTGGTCGGGGATGGCGCGACCGGGCTCGACGTCACGGCACCATCTTCGGACGAACTGTCTGGCTCCTCCGACACGGTCGCGCCACCCGTGGCCCACCTCAAGCCGAGCGAGATCCCTACGCTCCCGGGTGGGGAAGCGGCGGTCGTCAGCCACGAGGTCATCGACGAGCGGCTGCCCAGCGAGCCGCTCACCCAGGCGAACGCGACGATGGGCTCGCCCCCGTACATGTCGCCCGAGCAGTGGGGCGACGCGACGAACGTGGGGCCGCGGTCCGATCTCTACGCGCTCGGCATCGTCGCGTACGAGGCGCTGCTCGGGCGGCGGCCGTTCATCGGCACCACGATCACGGCGTTCGCCCAGATGCACTGCTTCGAGCCGGTGCCGCCCGTCGGGGACGGGGTCTCGCCCACGTTCGACCGGTTCTTCGCGCGCGCTCTCGCGAAGGATCCGGCGGATCGCCCGGCGACCGCGCTCGAGCTCGCGGCCATCCTGCGGGTCGCGGCCGGCATCGGCATTGCGCCCGAGGACCTGCCGCGGCTCGACGAGGCCATCCGCGACGCGTGGCTGGCCGAGGCGCCGCAGAACCTCGCCGAGGGGGTCGCCACGCTGGACGGCGCGCGCAACCTGCACCAGGCGCGTGACGCCGCGCGGGATCTGTTTCGAGGCCTCCTCCGTTACCTGATCACCCTCGCCCTCGCGGCGCGCGCGCAGGTCCGTGGCGACCGCGACGACCCGACCGTGCGCGAGCTGCTCCGCGCGCTCCGGCAGCGCGAGCTCGACGAGGACGAGCGCGTCAAGCTGCTGCGCACGCTCGTGCGGCCGTTCGCCGATCGGCGCGGCGTCTACCCCGTGCCCGAGCTCGTCGATCTGGTCGGCCGCAGCGGCGATCGGGGCGACCTGTTCGACGCGGTGGTCGCGCTCCGCCCGTTGTCCGACGTCGGCGCCGAGGACGTCGTTCGCTCGCAGCTCGTCCAGCTGCTCCCCGCGCTCGCCAAGCTCCTGCGCGCGGCGTCGTTCGTGCTCGACTACGCGGTCGTCGTGCCCCACGACGGCAGCCCGGAGCGCTGGATGGGCATGCGACGCGCACGCCGGACCATCGCGTTCGTGCGCGGCGAGCTCGTCGCCGATCAAGCCGTCCTGCTCGATCGCGAGGGTCGCCAGGTGCTGGTGTTGTGGCCGCTCGTCCAGATGGTCGCACCGACCGCTGGCACCGAGCGCGAGTCGTTCGTGCTCGACGGGCGGGGCCGGCTCGGCGCCCGGTTGGCCGCGGCGCCGACCGGGTTCGAGCACCACGATCCCGCGGTGTGGGACTGGTTCGCCGAGCACGTCCTCGGCGAGGTCGAGGGGGAGGTGGACAAGCGCGAGGATGATCGACCTCCGTACCTGGGCCTCGCGTCGTTCGTGGCGAGCGACGCGGATCGCTTCGTCGGACGCGAGCGCGAGATCGACACGTTCATCAATCGCCTCCGCCGGCAGCCGCTGCAGGTCGTCGTCGGGCCGTCGGGCGCGGGCAAGAGCTCGTTCGTCCACGCCGGGGTCGTGCCCGGACTCCCCGTGGGGTGGCGGACGATCTCGGTGCGCCCGGGCATGACGCCGGTGACCGCGCTGGCGCAGCGCCTGATGGCGGCGGCGGTGTCGACGACGGATCTCCACCCCCTGCTCGCGACCGCGCCGGCCGCCGCGGCCGCCTTGATCGCGCAGGCGGCTGGCGACGGCGCGATCGTGATCGTGGTCGACCAGCTCGAGGAGCTGTTCACGTTGTGCTCGAGCCCCGACGAGCGCGAGCGGTTCGCGTCGGTGCTCGCCCACCTCGCCGCGTCGGCGGACGGCTCGACGCGCGTGATCTGCACGGTGCGCGACGATTTCTTGATGCACGTCGAGTCGCTCGGCCCGCTGCGGGCGGTGCTGTCGTCGGCGCTGTTCCTGATCGGCAACCCGTCGCGTGACGATCTGGTGCGGACGATCGTCGAGCCCGCACGCCGCGTCGGCTACGAGATCTCCGATCCGGAGCTCGCCGGCGAGATGGTCGACGTGGTCGCCGACCGCCCCGGGGCGCTCGCCCTCCTGTCGTTCACCGCGTCGCGCCTGTGGGAGCTGCGCGATCGCCGGTTCCATCAACTGACCCGCAAGGCGTACGAGGGCATGGGCGGCGTCGCCGGTGCGCTCGGGCAACACGCCGAGACCACGTTCCTGTCGCTCGTGACCGACGAGCAGCGCGTCGCGCGCGAGGCGTTCCGTCACCTCGTCACCACCGACAAGACGCGGGCGGTGCTGTTCCAGGACGAGCTGCGGCAGCGGCTCGCCAGCCCACGCTCGGACGCGGTGATCGCCAAGCTCGTCGAGGCGCGCCTGCTCGCGGTCATCGAAGGGGAGACCCGATCCCAGATCGAGATCATCCACGAGGCGTTGATCGGGGCGTGGCCGCGGCTCCAGCAGTGGACCCGGGAGGACACCGAGGACTCGCGCAGCCACGAGCAGATCCGCGCCGCGGCGAAGCAGTGGGTCGATCGGAACCGGCCGCGCGAGCTGCTGTGGCGCGGCGATCTGTTGCGCGAGCTCGCGCGCTGGCGCAGGCACGTGACGTTGACCGACCTCGAGGCCGCGTTCGCGGACGCGAGCCAGGCCGACGGCCGGCGGGGCAGCCGGATCCGGCGCGCCATCGTCGGGTTCGCGATCGTGGTGACCGCGGTGTTCGTCGCCATGCTGGCGCGTGCCAACGCGCACGCCCACGCCGCGCAGGGAGAGGCCGAGGCGTTGCTCCGGGACTCGACGTTCGATCAGGGTCGGCTGCGCATGCTCCAGGGCGACAAGCTCGGCGCGCTCCCCTTCCTGGCGAAGGCCTACAAGATGGGCGAGATCGGCGCGGCGAACCGGTTGATGATCGAGGAGGCGGTGCGCCCGACCCGCGCGCGCGTCGCCGCGCTCGACGGGCACACCGACAAGCTCTGGCAGGTCGCCTACAGCCCGGACGGCAAGCGGCTCGCGACGGCGTCGCTCGACGGGACCGCGCGGATCTGGGATGCGAGCTCGGGTGCCCAGCTCGCGGTCGTCAAGCTCGACGGGGCGGCCCTCGCGATCGCGTTCAGTCCGGATGGCGGACAGCTCGCCGTCGGCGGTCGCGGCTCGAGCATCCGGATCTGGGACGTCGTCCAGGGTCGCGAGCGCGCGAAGGTGCCCATCCCGGTGCGGGTCACCCACGTCGAGTTCAGTCC
>JAPLLF010000100.1 GCA_026387715.1 Pseudomonadota bacterium | reverse complement strand
GAGGTCTCCGACACGCGGTCCCGGCAGAACTCGGTGCCAGAGCGGAACGCGTCCTCGGTGGTCGGGGACTTGCCCAGCGTCATTCGCTGATCAGATCAAACGTCGTCGTCGACGACAACCAAAAAACACCAAACTTCTAGCTCAGCGGCAGCAACGGAACCCGACGTTCGGGAAGAAGAAGCCGTCGTCGCCGAGCGTGAAGTCGAGGTCGCACGCGAGACCACCGACCTCGGTGTTCGACGCGCCACCACGGATCGGGTTCTGGCCCGCCGCGCGCGCCTTCGTCCACTCCTTGACGTTGCCGCTCATGTCGAACGCGTCGTTGGTGCCCGCGCCGTTGGCGAAGCACATCGGCAGCGAGCCGGTCGGCAACACATCGTCCTGATCGCCCGGGGTCGCCGGCGGCAGGTCCGCGTCGAACGGGTTGTCGTTGCAGACCTGATCCTGCGGGATGCGCCTGTTGGACTGGTAGGCGAACACGGTGTTCACCGCGGCCGACGACGTGCTGCCACCCGGCGGGTTGACGCCGTCTCGCGAGATCGACAGCGAGTCGACACGCAGGCCATCCTCGCGCATGTACAGGCTGACGACCTTGGTGCCCGACACCGCGGCGAACGCGTCGGAGCGCATCCAGCGCCAGTTGCCGTCGCTGTTCTGCGACAGCGCCGTCGTGCCGATCGTGCCCGGCGCGGTGGTGTTGATGCTGACCCACAGCTCGTCGCTGGCGCTCGAGGCCGCGTAGATCCGTACCCAGACGTAGTAGGTCTGAGCGGTCGCGCCGAAGTCGACCGTGAAGTCCATGCGCGGCGACTGCGTGAGCGCGTTCGCCGCGGTGACCTGCGCGCCGGTGTCTGGGGTCGCGATCATCGCGCCACCACCGGTGAACCCGGCCTGGCTGTCGGCGACCCACGAGCGCGCGGTGCCGCCCGAGGTGCCCGGGGTGACGGTCTGCGCGTCCTCGGCCTGGATGATCAGGTGATCGAACGCACCCGGCAGGACGGAGACCGCGTAGGTCTCGGGCTGGGTGCACATGTTCTCCCACTCGGTCTCGGTGCACAGGCGCGCGCCGATCGAGGTGCAGGCGGCGACCGCCTGCTGGTAGGTCACGTTCGTCCACGGCACGACGTTCTGCTTCGAGCAGGAGAACGCCGACGTGGTGCCCTGCAGCAGCGCCGTCGCGTCGGGGCGCGACGCCTCGTACTTCATGATCTGGACGGTCGACGGCGACGGCAACGTCACCCACTCCTGGCCGATGAGGTTGCCGGTGTTCGCGCCGTTGTCGACGACGCCGTTGCAGTCGTTGTCGAGGCCGTCGCACTTCTCGGCCGACATCGTCCCGCCGGGCGTCGTGATGTTGCACGTCGCCGGACCGTCGAGGTTCGCGGGGTCACAGATGAAGGTGCCGGTGCCCTTGCACACGCCGATGCCGGCGTCCGCGCAGGCGAGGCCCTTGTTCGGCTGGTTCTCGTCGATCTTGGTGTCGCAATCGTTGTCGATCGTGTCGCACTTGGTCTCGGCGATGATGTTGCCCGAGGCGTCGGTCGACACGGTCGGACCGTAGTTGCACTTCCAGCCTGCCGCGCCCATGCAGGTCGCGGTCGCGCCCGTGCACGCGCCGGCGGTCTGGCAGATGCCGGCCGGGGCGGTCAGGCCGTTGTCGATCATGCCGTCGCAGTTGTTGTCGACGCCGTCGCACACCTCGGCGCCGTCGATCTGGCACGGGCCGTACTCGCAGCCGTCCGAGACCGTCCCGTTGAGGTTGTGATAGCCGGCCGCGCACGACGCGATCGTGCAGGCACCACCCGCGCAGCCGGACACGGCGTTCATCGCCGAGCAGACGTGGCCACACGTCATGCAGTTCCGGGGATCGGTGAGCTTGTTGTAGTCCTCGTCGGTGCTGCCGTCGCAGTCGTTGTCGATGTTGTCGCAGGCCTCGAAGTTCGGACCCTGATCGTTCAAGCAGATCGTGCCGCCGCCCTGGCAGGCGAGGGTGCCGGTGTGGCACGCGCCGACGTTCGGGCCGCCGCACGAGCCGAGGTTCGAGAGGCCCTCGTCGAACATGCCGTTGCAGTCGTCGTCGCGCCCGTTGCAGATCTCGGGCTGGCCGCCGACGGTGCCGACCGCGCCGACGCACTCGGCACTCGCAGCCGTTGCCCGACGCGCCGTCGATGTTGGCGTAGCCGGCGCCGCAGGTGGCGATCTGGCAGGTGGCCATACCGCACATCCAGTTCGACACGTGGCCTGCGGCCGGGAGCTGCGAGCCGCACGCGGCGTTGACGTTGGGGATGTCGTCGACTGCGCCGTTGCAGTCGTTGTCCTTGTTGTCGCAGACCTCGACGCCGGTGGGCACGCAGGGGCCGGCGTCGCTGGCGTCGATGGTCGACGCATCGACGGCATCACCGTCGCCGCCATCGCCAGGAGCGGCGTCGATCTTCGCGCAGTTGAGGCAGTACTCGTTGACGCTGCACGCCGACAGCACGCTCGCGAAGCCGACCGTCGTGACGAGGAGAACGTTGCGGATCACTTCGAACCTCCGACGCGCATCGCGCTCGACCGCCGACGCCGTGCGAGGCCGACGAGCCCGATCAGCGCGAAGGCGCCGAGGAGCCCGCCGTTGCCGGACGTGCTGCAGCCACCACCGCCACCGGTGGTGACGTGTTGCTCTTCACCACCATCGACGGTGGTCGGGATGACCGGGTCATCACACGTGCCGCCGATGCAGACCTGCGCCGGATCCGGGCAGGTCGTGCCGACGCATGGATCGTCGGTGCAGCCGCCATCGCCGTGCGGGTCACACCACTGGCCACCCGGGCACGGCACACCGACGCACGGGTTCGGCAGGCACTCGCCCGTCGAGTCGTGACACACGCGCCCGGCCGGGCACTCCTTGCCGCATGGATCGGCGACGCAGACGCCGAGCTCGCAGCGCTGGTTGCTCGCGCAATCGACGCCGGCGCACGAGCCGTGGCACACGCCGGCGACGCAGTACTCACCGGCGTTCGGGCAGGTCACGCCCGCGCACGGGTTCGACACGCACACGCCGTTGACGCAGTTCTCCGTGCCGGTGCACTTCTCGGGGAACGCCGCGCACGTGTCGGGCACGCACTGACCGCTCGACGGCTGGCACTTGAGGCCACCCGTGCAGTTCTCGTTGGCGCACGCGTCGGCGCACGCGCCGGCGTTGCCGGTGACGACGCACTCCTGCAGCGCGCCATTGATCGGCGGGCAGTCGATGCCGAAGCACGGATCCTCGATGCAGAAGTTCGTGCCCGGATCGCAGCGCTTGCCGAGCGGGCAGGGGAACTCGCCCGTGGCGCACGGGAACGCGCACTGGCAGTTCGTACAGGTCGAGCCGCTCGGGCACAACGCGCCCTCGTCGACCTGCCCGTTGCAGTTGTCGTCGGCGCAGTTGCAGATCTCGGCGCCGATCGGGTCGCCGACGCAGGTCGGGTTGCCGTTGACGCAGCGCTCCATGCCGTTGCACACCACGCCGTTGCCGCACGCGCCCGGCGAGACGTAGTCCTCGTCGATCATGCCGTCGCAGTCGTCGTCGACGCCATCGCAGGTGTCGTCGTTGGGCGCGGTCACCGCGTTGCACGTGAGCACGCCGTTGACGCACACCGTGGTGCCGATGCCGCAGTTGGTCGAGCAGTCGAGACCGCCGGTGCTCTCGTCGACCTTGCCGTCGCAGTCGTCGTCGAGCGTGTTGCAGATCTCGACGCCGGGCTTGATCTCGCCGGTGCACGCGCCGAACACGCCACCGCCGCCGGTCGGGCACGTCTTGTTGCCCGGGTGGCAGGCGCAGATCGCGGCGCCTTCAGAGATGCAGCTCGGCGCCGGACCGGGGGCCGCGCCGGGGTTGTTGCGCGGGTCGCCCGCCGGGAAGCCGTTGGCCGGCATGGTCGAGCACGCCTGGGTGAAGCCGTCGATGATGCCGTCGCAGTCGTTGTCGAGGTTGTCGCAGACCTCGGTGCTCGACGGTGGCGCCGTGCAGCCGGAGAACACGCCGGCGGCGCAGGTCTCGATGCCCTGGCACACGCCGGTGCCGCACGGACGGGTGATCGGGCCGTCGTCGATGAGCCCGTTGCAGTTGTCGTCCATGTTGTTGCAGGTCTCGCCCTGCGGGAAGCAGATGCAGCCCGCGATGCCCTCGTCGATCTTGCCGTCGCAGTCGTCGTCGAGGTTGTTGCACACGGTGCCCTCGCTGCCGGGGACGACGGCGACGGCGTTGCACGCCGCGGTGCCGTCGGCGACGCAGGCGATCACGCCGGTGCGACGACAGACGCCCTGCTGGCCGTTGTCGCAGGCCGCGCCCTTGTTGAAGCCCTCGTCGATCTGCGCGTTGCAGTTGTCGTCGAGGCCGTTGCAGACCTCGGTCTTGATCGCGTCGTCGAGGATGGCGGAGATCGCGAGCTGCACGCTCGCCTCGTCGGTCGCGTAGTAACCCTGGTTGCCGGCCAGATCGGGGGCGCCGCCGGCGTGGGCGATGTCCTCGATGTTGGTGTTGCCCGCGGTGATGCCGAAACCGATGGGCTTGGTCTCGATGCGGTAGCGGCGGGTGACGCCGCCCTGGATGATGTCGGTCGCGAGCATCGCGGCCGCGGCGGCCGGCGCATCGCCGCCACAGGTCTCGGCGCCGTCGGTGAGGAGGATCGTGATGTACGGGCGGCACTGCTCGACGCAGCAGCAGTTCGCGCCGGTGCAACCCACGGCGGCGTTGCACGTGGCGGGGGTCGGGTTACACGTCGCCGATCCGGACGTCGGCTTCGGGATGAACACGGTGCGTGTCGAGTCGTTGCGGATCGGATCGAAGCCCGTCGTGCCCGACGGCCAGATCGTCGACGCGTCCGTCGCCTGGAGCCCCTTCCAGTACCGGTTGGCGGCCTTGAGCGCGCCACCGAGCGGCGTCCAGCTACCGACGCCCCAGATCTCGGGCTCGGCGGTCAGCGCCGTGCCAGGACCGCCGCAGGTCTGGCACGAGAAGTCGGTCCACACCGCGGCCGCGGCGTTGGTCGTCTCGTCGAGGCCGGTGAGCATCTCGGCGCGCGCGTCGTCGCGCATCCCCGTGGTGCAACCCGCGCCGACCGCGCCGCCGTTGGCGCCGTTGTCGCCGCAGGCGCTGCAGTCGACGCCGTCGCTGCCGCACTGGTCGAGGCCGGCGCCGTCGATGTTGCCGTTGGCGTCACACGACCGCTCGGCGTCTCGCGGAAGCGACCGAGCGCGAACACCATGTCGCCATAGCTGTTGACGATCTTGTTGATCGCGCACTTGGCGTGATTCAACCGGTTGCTCGCGCCACCGCAGGACGGCGGGGCTCCCGTCACGGTCGTGTCCATCGAACCGGACGTATCGAGAATAAACACGACGTAGGGCTTCAACGGATCGCCAGCACGCGCCGTGCTCGTCGTTCCGCAGAGCGCGAGCGCAGCTACAGCTAGCCACGCAAGTGGGTTCCTCATAGCCGGCCATTTTAGGAGAGCTGGCCGCGGAAGGGAAACCTTCGGTGAGCGAACGTGGGGTAGCCGGTCGATCTTCGTGTGATCGATCCACGCCTGCCTACATGGGCGCCGTCGCTCAGCGGGCGAGCAGCGCCCGGCCGATGACCTTGAGCGTGAGGATCGGCTTGACCCCCTCGAAGATCGGCAGGACCTGGGCGTTGGCGACGTAGCGCGAGATCTGGTACTCCTCGGCGTAGCCCCAGCCGCCGTGGAGCAGCTGGCCGAGCTGGGTGACCTCGACGGCGACGTCGCACGCGAACAGCTTGGCCATCGCCGCCACCGTCGAGGCGGCGCGCTCGTCGACGTCCATCTCGCGCGCGGCGGCGTAGGTGATCGCGCGCGCCGCGATCAGGCGCGCCGTCATCCGGCCCAGGTGATAGCGCGTGAGGCCGAACGCCCCGATCGGCCGGCCGAACTGCGTGCGCTCGGAGACGTACCGGGCGGTCACCTCGACCGCCGCGGCGATCACCCCACACGCGCGCCCACCGGTCTGGAGCCGCCCGGCCACGAAGCCAGCCATCTGGAGCGCGAACCCCTTGCCGATCCCGGCTGGACCTCCGACCACGTGCGATGCCGGGACGAACCACCGATCGAACGCCAGGCCGAACGAGTGCATGCCGCGATAGCCCGGCGTGCGATCGGCCTTGCCGTCGAGCGTGCCGCCGCCGGGCTGGGTCGCGTGGAACGCGTGGCCGTCGAACCGCGGCTTCTCGACGATGAACAGCGTGAGCCCCTTCGCGGAGCGATCGGCTCCCTGATCGCTGGTGCGGGCGAGCAGGGCGATCACGTCGGCGCGCCCGGCGAACGTGCACCACGCCTTGGCGCCGTCGATCTGGTAACCGCCATCGACCGCGGTCGCGCGACACGCGAGCGACGCGACGTCGGAGCCGACGTCGGGCTCGGTGACCGAGATCGCGGCCATCGTCTCACCCGACGCGAGCCGGGGCAGCCAGGTCTGCTTCTGCGCGTCGGTGCCGCCCGCGACGAGCGCCTTGGCGAGGATCTCGGGGCGCGTGATCAACGACCCCGCGGCGGCGAGCGAGGCGCGCGACAGCTCCTCGGTCGTGAGGATCATGGCGACGTTGCCGAGCTGGTGCCCGCCGTACTGCTCGTCGATGGCGAGCCCGAAGTAGCCTTGCTTGCCCATCTCGGTGATGAAGCGCTCGGGGACGAGCTCGTCGTGGTGGTGGATCCGCTCGGCGTGGGGGACGATCTCGCGCTCGGCGAACGCGCGGACGCTGGCGCGCACCTCGTCGAGCGTCTCGTCGAGCGGCCACGCGAGGCGCCCACCCGCCTCGATCGTCGCGACGCCGAGCGCCTCGACGACCGCGGGGGCGGTGGCGGCGGCGATCGCGGCGAGCGTCGCGTCGTCGTAGCGGACGTCGAGGCCGAGCGCGGTCGCGACCGGGCCGAGGCGGTGCGCGATGTCGGCGGCGATCTCGGCGGCGGCGATGTGCGCGGCGTCGGCCAGCGCTGGCGGCACGTGCGCGAGGTCGGCCATCGCGCGCGCGAGCGTCGCGACGTAGGCGACGCGCTCGACGACGACCTGGTGGTCGTCGATGGCCTCCCCGTGACGGGTCAGAAGCTTCGTCGCGTCGAGGGCGCGCTGGACCAGGGTGAAGACCGGAGCGAACATGGCCGGAGGTATAGCGCACCGCATCAAATGGATGGGGTCGGCGTGATGTCGCTCCCCTCGAGACGCGATGCGATGGTGAGGACATGAAGCTCACTCTCCTGTCCCTGTCCATCCTCTTCACGTCCTCCATGGCGCTGGCCGACCGGTCGGAGGGTCGCGCCTACAACGACGCCGGCGCGACCGTCACGCGGGTGCGTACTCGTTCATCGGCTCGTGCGAGAAGATCGCGATCAACGGCTCGAGCGTGAACGTCACGATCGCGGCGGTCGACCGGCTCGCGGTGAACGGCTCCAGCAATCACGTCGACGTCGACGCGGCCAACAAGATCGCGGTCACCGGCAGCAGCAACACGGTGACCTACAAGAAGGGAATCTCCGACGCGAAGCCAAAGACGACCTCGCTCGGCGTCGAGAACACGATCATCCAGCGAAAGTGAGCGTAGAATCGGGCGCATGAGGCTTCTCGCTGGCGCGTGCGCCGGATTCGCAGCGCTGTTGCTCACGACGACTGTCCACGCGGGCGATCCGCTCAAGCCGTATGTCGTGCTGATCCTCGACACGTCGGGGTCGATGGGCCCGGCGCCGTTCGGCGCGGGGCCGACGGGATCGGGGCCACCGTCGTGCGGCGGCAGCGACACCCGCATCGACCACGCCAAGTGCGCGATCAACAAGATCGCGAACAGCTACGGCGACATGGTGTTCGCGCTCGCGCGGTTCCGCGAGTACACGAGCGGGACGTACGCGACCTCGTGCGATGCCGACGGCGACCACGCCGGCAACGAGAGCTGCGGCGGCGCCGGCTGCACGTTGCCGGTGAGCGGCGGCGATCAATGCAACACGCAGGGCGCCTACTGCGGCGACTGCGACGAGGCGACCGGGCTCAACGACGTCTGTAGCGCGGGCAATCCGTGCAGCGGCAACGACACGTGTGTCAGCGGTCGCTGCGCGCCGCCGGCGGGCGCCGATCCGTCGATGGCTGGCAAGGTGCCGGGCACGTGCACGACCGCCGATCGCGAGTTCCAGCTGCTGTCGCCGCTCGTCGACGGCAACAACCAGAACGCGGTCAACGTCACCGACTTCTCGTGCGGCACCTGCTCGATGAACGCGGCCGGCACGGCGACGACCGCCGCGAACGAGATCTGGGGCGTGTCGGCGAACACCTTCACGCCGCTCGCCGCGGTCCTCAACGGCGCGAAGCGCTACTGGACGGGGCAGCAGGCGAGCGACGGCACGGTGATCTGGCCGAGCGCGACGGCGGGGTTCGCGCCGATCGCGGCCGATCCGACGAAGACGGCGTTCCTGCCGGGCGGGTGCGACGCGAGCCCGACGTGCACGAGCAACTGCTGCACGACGCAGTGCCGGCCGTACATCACGATCCTGCTCACCGACGGGGCGGAGACCTGCACGTCGTTCACGAACACGACCGCGGCGGCGGCCGCGATGCTGACCACCGACGTCGGCGGCAGCCGCTACAAGGTGCTCACCAAGCCGATCGGCTTCGGCATCGCCCCTGGCAACGCGCAGATCGAGAGCCTCGCGCACGCCGGCGGCGCGGTCGACGTGCCGGGCGTCAACGAGGGCTACTACGCCAACGACGAGGCCAGCCTCCAGCTCGCGATCAGCACGATCCTCGACGACGCGATCAAGACCGAGCTGTGCAACAACGTCGACGACGACTGCGACTCGCTGGTCGACGAGGGCTTCAACAAGGGCGCGGTCTGCGACAACGGTCAGCAGGGCGTCTGCCGCCGCACCGGGGCGGTCGCGTGCAAGCCCGACGGCACCGCGGCGTGCAACGCCGTCGCCGTCGTCCCCGGCAGCGAGGGCACCGTGTGCAACTCGCTGGACGACGACTGCGACGGCAAGATCGACGAGGGCATCACCGGCTGCACGTGCATCCCGCAGGGCGAGACCTGCAACAACATGGACGACAACTGCAACGGGCTCATCGACGACGGCCCGATCACCCGCCCGTGCGGCACCGGCGTGTGCCAGGGCATCGAGACCTGCAGCGCCGGCGTGTTCTCGGGCTGCACGGCGCCGCCGTCGAGCACCGAGGTGTGCGACGGCCTCGACAACGACTGCGACGGGATCAAGGACGGCATCACCCAGGCGTGCTCGACGATGCCGGCCAACGGCTTCCCGGTGGGCGACCCGCGCAACAACCCGGGCGCGCATCCGGCGGTGGCGCCGAGCTGCCTCTCCGAGGGGCCGGCGGTGTGCATCTGCCATCCCGGCAACAAGACGTGCCCGGCCAACGGTCCCGGCGTGTTCGGCGCGTGCACCGGCGAGGTGCTGCCCGCCACCGAGCTCTGCAATAACCTCGACGACGACTGCGACGGCAAGGTCGACGAGACCACCGGTGGCCAGGACTGCTCGACCAACTGCGGCATCGGGACCACCGCGTGCATCAACGGCGTGATCACGTGCAACGCGGTGACCGCGCCCAACGACGACACCTGCGACGGCGTCGACGACGACTGCGACGGGATGATCGACGAGGACTACGTGTCGCCAGGCGCGTGCGGCAACGGCGTGGTGTGCAACGGCATGGAGCGTTGCGTCAACGGCACGCCGACCTGCATCGGCGACCCGATCGGTAACGAGAGCTGCAACTGCACCGACGACGACTGCGACACCAAGATCGACGAGGGGTCGACATGTCCGACCGGCTCGACGTGCACGAACTGCCAGTGCGCGTTCCCGTGCGCGGGTGGCGAGTTCCCGTGTCCGCTCGGCAAGCGCTGCGACGCGAACAACTTCTGCATCGAGGATCCGTGCTTCGGCATCGACTGCCCGCCGATCGGCGGCGTGCAGCGCGAGTGCGTCGTCACCGGCAACGCCGGCGCGTGCGCCGACGCGTGCGCGAACGAGAACTGCTCGGGTGGCCTCAAGTGCCAGCCGTCGAGCGGTCAGTGCGTGCCCGACACGTGCGCGGCGTTCCCCGAGAAGTGCACCGGCGCCGAGAACTGCGTCAACGGCGCGTGCGTGTCGAACCCGTGCGCGGGCGTGACCTGCCCGAACGCCGGCGAGTACTGCGTCGCCGGCGTGTGCCACGGCTCGTGCGCCGGCGTCGACTGCGCGAGCGACCAGCGTTGCGAGCTCGGCGCGTGCGTCGCTGACCCGTGCGGCAAGCAATGCCCGGCCGGTCAGGTGTGCCACGACTCCACCGGCGAGTGCTTGCCGAACCCGTGCGTCGGCGTGCCGTGCCCGGGTGGCCAGTGGTGCGACCCGCACGGCGATGGCGGCTGCACCGACGATCCGTGCATCGGCACGACCTGCCCGGATCCGGCGCAGGTCTGCATCGGCGGCACCTGCGATGACCCGGTGACGGTCACCGTCGACGGCGGCGAGCAGCACGTCACCACCGGCGGCGGTGGTGGCTGCAGCACGACCGGCGACGGCGGCGGGCTCGTGCTCGTCGGGCTCGGGCTCGGGATCGCGCTGACGCGACGCCGTCGCGGCCTCGGAGGTGCGCTGTGATCCGTCACGTGCTCCTCGTCGCGGCGGCCCTGCTCGCGAGCGCGCTGTCGCTGTCGTGCAGCGTCAACGAGTACTGCCTCAACTGCGCGAAGATCGACGCCGCGCCCGGCGACGTCGCCGGCGACGCGACGGACGGCGGGCCGACGATCGACGCCCCGGACGGCGGGGCCTGCGTCGTCACCGGCGTCGAGGTCTGCGATGGCAAGGACAACGACTGCAACGGCATGGTCGACGACAACATCGCGGGGCTCGGCGCCGCGTGCGCCAACCAGGTCGGCGAGTGCGCCGGTGGCGTGACGACCTGCACGGGCGGCGTGTCGGGGTGCAGCAAGCCGCCGATGGCGGAGACCTGCGACCACAAGGACAACAACTGCAACGGCATGATCGACGAGGGCGATCCGGGCGGCGGCGCGGCGTGCGGGACCAACGTCGGCGAGTGCACCGCGGGCGTGAAGCACTGCGATCTCACGACCGGCCTGGTCGAGTGCATCGGCGCGGTCGGCACCGTCGGCGGGCAGCCCGAGCTGTGCAACGGGCGCGACGACGACTGCGACGGTAACTTCGACGAGGGGCTCACCAACCTCGGCTCGTGCGGCGGCCCGAACGTCGGCGCCTGCCACACCGGCACCCTGGTCTGTCAGGGTGGTGGGACGGTCTGCCAGAACGATCAGGGCCCGACGTTCGAGGCGTGCGACAACGCCGACAACGACTGCGACGGTGGCGTGGACGAGGACTACAACAAGCTCACCGATCCACAGAACTGCATGACCTGCGGCAACGTGTGCATGGCACCCCACGCGACGTCGGGGTGCGCCGGCGGGGCGTGCACGATCGCGTCGTGCGCGGCGGGCTATCACAACCTCAACGGTACGGTCGCCGATGGCTGCGAGTACGGCCCGTGTCAGGCCGACGGCGCCGAGGTCTGCGACGGCGTCGACAACGACTGCGACGGGATTGTCGACAACGGCCTGACCGCGCCCGCGGGGCTGTGCAAGACCGTCGGCGCATGCACGGGCGCGACCGCGCAATGCATGGGCGCGGCGGGCTGGAAGTGCAACTACGGCGCGACCGTGTCGACCGACGTCTCGGGCAACATCATCGCCGAGACCAAGTGCGACACGATCGACAACGACTGCGATACCAAGGTCGACGAGAACCAGCCGAACAAGGGGCTGGCGTGCGCCGACGCTGGCGTCGGCGTGTGCAAGGGCACCGGCACGTTCACCTGCGACGCCGCCAACCTCGATGGTCCCGCGGTCTGCACGGTGACGGTGCCAGGCATGGCGTCGAGCGCCGAGCAGTGCGACGGCCTCGACAACGACTGCGACGGGCTCGTCGACGACGGCGCGAACACCGGCAACCTGCCGGGCCAGGACTGGGTGGCGATGGGCAACGGCCACGAGATCATGAAGTTCGAGGCCTCGCGCCCCGACGCGAGCGCCCTGGCGCCTGGCGTGTCGACGGCGACGACCTGCTCGCGCACCGGCGCGATTCCGTGGACGAACGTGACCTACCCGCAGGCCACGGCGGCGTGCGCGGCGATCGGCGCGCGGCTGTGCACCGAGGGCGAGTGGCACGAGACCTGCTCCGTCGTGCCCCACCAGAGCTATCCGATCACCGTGCCGACCGGCACGTTCACGGTCACCGTCGAAGCCGAGGACTACAGCGCGATCGCCGCGAAGGCGGACACCGCGCCGAACCCCGACGTCGTGCACGCGTGGGTGCCGAACTACACGCCCGGGTTCTTCAACGTCTCGGCGATGGAGGCGAGCCCGAACACGGGCGCGAACGTCGACACCGCGGCGCGCGCGATCACCGACAGCGCGCGGCTCGACTACGCACTCACGGTGACGACGGCCGGGAGCTACCGGATGTGCGTGCGCACGTACTCGCCCGCGCCCAACGCGACGCGCAACGATCACTTCTGGGTCGGGGTGAGCCCCACCGCGCCGGGCGTGGCGACCAACCTCAAGGCGCTCATCACGCCCACCGACGACGCCTGGGTGTGGACGGGCCCGTCGGCGGCGATCGCCGTCGCGGCGGGCCCGAACGTGATGTCGGTGTACATGCAGGACGACGGTTTGCGGATCGACCAGGTCTACCTGACCACCGCGGCGACGTGTCCGGCGAACACGACCCCACCGGTCGGCTCGGCGGGGAACAAGTGGGCGTACCAGAGCACGCCGAACACGTTCCAGCCGGGCGTGTGCAACAGCGACGAGCTCGACGCGGATCTGCCGCCGGCCACCCCCGGCGATCAGGACGACATCCTGCCGTCGGGCTCGCTGGCCGCGTGCTTCGCCAACGGCGCGCTGGCGCTCGATGTCTACGACCTCAGCGGCAACGCGAAGGAGTGGACCGCGGCGCGCCAGCCGGGGCAGAACCCGATCCGTGGCGGCAGCTCCAACAACACGGCGGACGGCATCAGCTGCCCGCTCAACTTCACGCTGGCCGACGACGACTTCTTCTTCCCGAACGTCGGGTTCCGCTGCTGCCGCTAGCGACGAGCCCACGTCGCCGACGATGCTCAAG